>NZ_JADEWL010000153.1 GCF_015207665.1 Plectonema cf. radiosum LEGE 06105 | reverse complement strand
GATGGGGAGATGGGGAGAAATAAATCAGAACTGTCAACTGTCAACTGTCAACTAACTCAAAACTCAAAACTCAAAACTCAAAACTCAAAACTCAAAACTCCTCACTCCTAACTCCTCACTCCTCACTCCTTTCCCTATTTACAAACACTTTAAATTTTTCTTATCAACCTTCACCGCACCTTCATTACACAAATCAAATTTTTTATGTAACTTGAAAAAGATAGTTTAGATTTTTTTAATTGTATCAAAATATTTTTAAAAATCTAAATAATTCAGTATTATCGCTCACGATTATTTAGGTATTTAAGGGAAATAATGCGAAGAGAGAATATTATTTTTCGTAAGTGTTTAATCAGAGTTTTCGGGTGCAGTCTAAAAGAGCAAACCATCAATTGTTAATCTTTGATGTTATATAAAAGTAAAAATTTCTTGGTAATTATTATAGTTTACATATATAATGCCTTGAACATTCTCAAACTGTCAGCAAAGATGATCTTTAAAATATTTTAAAATAATATTTAAAATATTTAAAAATATAAAAGAGCTTGCTGGTATTGCTGAATTTATAGGAAACGGTAATAAAACGTGACTTTTTCTGGAAACCCTAATCTCTACAAACATCATTCTCCAGAACAACAGATATATCAACATCTGTTTGAGTTGGTGCAATTAGAATCTGCAAACGAGACAATTGAACGCTTTCGGGATTTATTTATCGAAGGTACAAATTATCCTCACAAAGAAATTTCTTCTGCATTAGAAGAAATTGCAGTATCAAAAACAACTGAAAGAGAATTTTATTTATTTCTTAACCGCTGCTGTCATATTTTAATTAATCGTTGGTATATGCAACCTCAAATGCATTATGCCATATATCAATTAATTAGTATTTTTAATAATCCTTCTTCTCGAAGAAGAGTGATGACTTCTCGTAATAAATCAATCAGACGTTTGCAAGTATTAGTAAAAGGTTTTATTAAAAGTGAACAATACTCAACATTACAGCGTCTTGCTCAAGTTATAAATCAAACTACTAATTCTGAATCTAACGATAAGAATCAGCCCTTAATAACTTTAATTCGACGCTATCCTTACTTATACGAACATTGCTTGCTTAATGAAGATGCGACTATTGAACATCAGTGGATAGTCAAACAAATTCAGGCACAGAGTCAAAGAAAATTTGAAATTGATTTATCTCAATATGTCACTTATCAAGTAAGACTTGCTCAAATAGCCGTTAATAATAGCTCCTTATCAGGAACAAATCGGATTATACATCCGGTGAATAATCCTACATTGTTAAGTGATACTCAGGTAAATATTGCTTTAAAAAGTTTCTTGGGTAAAGTTGAAGGTGAAAATACTTATAAGGATTTAGCACATAATTTTTTACATTACAGCAGTCAAGCTACTTGTTTTCTAGCTTTCAAAGACGATTTGTATGAGTACCTCATATCTGGAATTGATTGGGAATATGGAAAACGTCAATTTCATCAGCGATTATATAGTCAACTACAAAACACATTACCGCAAGCTGATTTTCAAAAAGTTAACGATTTTTTGCTTGTGAGAACTTGTCAAAAACTACTTAATTTTTTGATAGTAGAAACTTCTTCTTCTCCGCAGCACTTTACTTTTATTGATTTAATTACAAATCAAGGTTCAATTTGCGTAATTGGATTATTATTAAAAATTACTTTGATTTGTCGTAAAATTAAGCCTTATCTTGCTAAACGCTTTGCTATTTTGTTCAATCATTATGAATCAGCCAATGCGAGCAGTCTTGATTGGTTGATAGAATCATTGGAAGAATTGAATATCGCTTTAAGCATTCATTTTGGCAATATTGACCTATCTTATTTTAAATAGTTTTAATTAAATAATCTTCACCTCACCCTGTCTCGAAACGATATAGGGCAATACGGTTTAGTTAAGGAAAATTGTAGGTTGGGTTGAGGCTCTGCGAAACCCAACAAACCCGCCTTTCGGTTGGGTTGTGCCTTCGGCACACCTACGGTGAACGTTCCTCAACCCAACCTACATATATCAAGGTTTTTGACTTTAAATGAACCGTATTGGGATATAGGGTGAGGTTTTTGATGTATTCAACTCAATATTAACCTATTATAAATAACTCGTTAATTTTTTATATTTATTTTTATATTTATTTTTATTTTATTAATTGTTTCCGTGTAATCTTGGAGGTAGCGATTACTGAGATTAAAGTATGATAAGAAACAAATAAAAAACTAACAAAATGAGCAGATTATTAATCAAAGTTATCGGGCTACTTCTACTACTAATAGGCATTTATTATGTGGGTCAAAATATCATATTTACAAGTAGTTATTATCGATATTTTTATCAAACTTTACCAGCAGTTGGTTCGGTTTTAGCAATTATAAGTGGTGTTTTAACACTAGTATTCTTTCGCAGAGAAACTGGCAATTTGGGATGGATTTTACTTATTATTGGTATCGTACTAGTTTTTTTAAGTGGAGGAGTTTTCTTAAAACCAACCAGCTTATGGAACTTCTTTGTTAGTTTTGGCTCAATTGCGGTGGGATATAAGTTGTTAAATGAAGGAAGAATAAACTTTTAAATATAGGTTATCAAGCTTATTTGATCAGGGTAATTATTTTCATAAAAGCACATTATTTTTTATAATATTACCGATTATCGATTCCCTATTCTCTCCTAACAACTATGATTCTTCTCCAGTAGCAGAAAAATCACAAATAGAGTGAAACGGACAGAAACGACAGTGATAACCGGGATTGGGAGGAAATATTTTGCTAAAACTTTTCTGATTTTGATGATATTTTTGTAAATCTTGTTGATGCTTTTCGGCAATATAACCCAGATGAAATTCAATTAATCTTAATTCACTATTGCTAACAGTAATAACATGAGATTTTTTACCCATTTCTAAATTATAAAACGAGGCTATTGCTTGATATTTAGGGTAAAGATAATGTGCTGCAAGTAAATAAACTAATGCCTGTCGGCGGTCAAAAGGAGACTTACCAGTCTTAAAATCTATAATATGTAAAGTGTTATCGGATTCGTTCAAAACGCAGTCCATTGCTGCATACAAACGAAAGCGGTAATTTTCGTGTTCAATTACAATTGGTTTGGGGAAACCTTCATCGCCACGAGTTAATAACACAATACGTTTGTTTAAGAGTAAAGGCGCATCTTGATATTTTTTCAAAATTTGCCGCACTCGCTGCTGAATTTCATCAGCTAAATTTCCTAATTTTAAAAGCCCTGCAACTTTTTCTACCCCATCATCACATTTAAGTAAATTTCTATTATGATGAAACTCGTAAATACCCTTTTGTGCTAGCAACCCGATACGTTGTGATGGAGTAACTTTTGCTTTTAATAACGCTTTAACTTTTGGTTCATCTTGCCGCGCTTTAATAAATCCCCGTTTCATTTGACAGTGGCAGCGTTGTTGCCCTGAAGCTGGGGCAATCAAGGACCAAAGATGATAGCTGGCAAAAAGTCTTACAGGGCTTGACATTGCTGTACAGCGTTAATAAAAACACGGGATAGAAAGTATTCTGCTACAAATACTACAAGTAAAAAATGACTGTTTTCGTATAGTTTTGGTATTTAGATATTGAATATAAACTGTATGTTTACCTGTATATTCTAAACTGGAGCATATTAAAATCTCCTGCACCCTGGTAAGCTTAGATACATTTACAGCCTACAGTGAAAAATTAAACACAGTGACTTATATTTTAACTCTTGAAATTAAATTATTGATAAGCTTACTATCTTACAACAAGTTTCTTAGTTTATAAAGTAATGACAAGTTTGAGCAAAAATCCCCACTGTGTAGACAGTGGGGAAAATCAATTTAACCAAAAAAGAATGTAGAGACGTAACAGTGTTATGTCTCAAATATCTGGTTGATAACCAGCTATTCCAGATTTCAATGACGAAAAGAACATTTCCCGTCAAATTTTCTCCGTACAATAATCATTATTTGCTAGCAACCGGCATCACAACCTTTTTAGCCAATCCTAAAATTTGCAACACCTTAATTGCCCACCAAGTCATATCTATTTCCCACCAACGTAATCCAGCTTTGGCAACATTTGGATGGGCGTGGTGATTATTGTGCCAACCTTCACCATAAGTTAAAATAGCTGCCCACCATAGGTTACGGGAATTATCATCCGAATCGAAAGTGCGGTAACCTCTAATATGACTTGCAGAATTAATTAACCAGGTTGAATGCCAAAGTAATACTGCTCTGAGAAATACACCATAAATCACAAAAGACCATCCACCCAAGACATATAACAAAATACCTACGGGAATTTGCAGTAATAAAAAGTAGCGATTTAGCCAACGGTAAAATGGATCGCGGACTAAATCGGGAGCAAATTTCTTGAACTTTTCATATTCAAAAAACTCTGGACGGGGATAAAAAATCCATAACATATGGCTCCACCAAAAACCTCGCTTAGCAGAATATGGATCTTTGTCTTCATCCTCAGTATAAGCATGGTGCAATCGATGTCCGGCTACCCAAAAGATTGGACCTCCTTGCATAGCCATAGCCCCGATAATGGCAATGATATATTCCAGCCATTTGGGAACTACCAAACTGCGATGGCTCAAAATTCGGTGATAACCCAAACAAATACCGATACTGCCAAATAACCAGTGTAAAAATATCATTACTCCCAAAGCAGGCCACGAAAAAAACCAGGGAGCCGATAAAGCTAAAATGTGAAACGCACCGAAAAACGCCACATTAGTCCAACTCAGAGTAAGCGGTTGCTTACCCTCAGTAACAGCCGAGCTTGTAGTCATAATTATTTCCTTTGATGTTAGTACTGTTAATAAAATTGCTCTATATATGGGAAGGAGCCACAATTCCACCCCAAAACAAAACTTTTTTCCTTGCCCGCGACACTTAGACTTACCATAAGACAGCTGGTAATAAATACAGCTAGAATTACTAAAATTAAAATAGTCTATGCAAGTGCCGCTTACATTCTTACTCTAACAAAGATAGAATAAAAATGCAAGTGTCGCTTACATTATATTTCTCTTGATACGGGAAATAAACCATTTCAGTGAATTTTTATGCGAATCAAAATACCCGTAGACGTTGTAATACAATGTTTCTACACAATTTATTCATTAAAAATTTGTTACCTATAACCTTTAACCTTTGACCTTTGACCTATAACCTTTAACCCATAATCTATATAATGTCCGACTCTCAACTAATTTCAACTCGACAGCGATTGATTAATGCAGCAGCAGAATTATTCGCAGCTCAAGGGATAACAGAAACTACAACCAAAGCAGTAGCGCAATTAGCACAAGTAAATGAAGTAACCTTATTCCGGCATTTTGGGAATAAACATGGATTACTTTTAGCAGTAATTTCCGAATCTCCGGTGTTTCAAGAATTGGGAGAGTATTTAAAAACTCAAGCTACTCAAACAACTAGCGTTTATCAAGCATTAAAAAACTATTGTGAAGAACGCTTACAGGCTTTAGAACAAGCTCCAAATTTAGTACGTTCCGTAGTCGGAGAAGCAGGAAATTATCCATTAGAAAATCGTCAAGCACTGGGACGAAGTTTGAAAGAAGCGAATCATTATGTTGCCGAATTTTTAGCAACAGTAATGCAGCGTGAGCAATTACACGCTTACTTACCAACTCAAAAACTAGCAAGTTTACTTAATATTATGTTGTTGGGGTATGCGGTGATGGAATTTACCAGCGAATGTCATGAGCTTTGGCATGACAAAGATGAATTTTTAGAAGATTTGGTAACATTATTTTTGACGGGAGCTACTAATTCTACAATTTTAGTTACATCCGAGTTTATTCCAACAGAAAAAGGCATAGATTTACCCGCAAATATAGTTCATTTAATTTTGCAACGCGCTAAAAAATCGGGATTGCGAGATTATGCTTTAATATATATTTTATTCGCCGCAGGTTTATCAACCGCAGAAATTACTAATTTAGAAAGAATTCATCAAATATATGATACTAATCAACATTTATTACAGATAGTTAAAGGTTCTATTCGCCAAGTTCCTGTTAATCAATGGATTATGGGCAAACGTTATGGCTCCTATACTAACAATCCATTAACCAAATATTTAAAAAATCGTAAAGACGAACATTCGGCACTATTTCTTAATAATAATGGAATGCCAATATCAGAAACAGAAGTAGAAGACTATTGGCAAAAATTAACCGAAGGATTATCAACACCAGAAGGAGAACAACCAACAATCAAACAAGCTCAACATACTTGGTGCGTAGAAATGTTAATCAAAGGAATGAGCTTAGAAGATATGAGTTTAATTACAAATTGGGATTTGCATAAATTACAACTGTATGAGCGCAGAGCTAAAGAGAAATCGGCTTTAGAACAAGCTCTAAAATTGGATAATAAATCTTAAATGGGTAATTGGTAATTGGTAATGGGTAATTGGTAATTGGTAATGGGTAATGGGTAATTGGTAATTGGTAATTGGTAATTGGTAATTGGTAATTGGTAATGGGTAATGGGTAATTGGTAATTGGTAATTGGTAATGGGTAATTGGTAATTGGTAATGGGTAATGGGTAATGGGTAATTGGTAATTGGTAATTGGTAATTGGTAATGGGTAATTGGTAATGGGTAATTAAATCCGTGAAATCCGTGAAATCATTTTTAATCCGTGGTCAGGAATTTACTCTCCCATAAAAAAATCCCTCGATCAAAAGAGGGATTTTGAAAAATATCTCTAAACTTTCTGGATCTAACTGCGACCTAAGCTTAATAATTCTTTAGGAGATGCAAGCATATCGATCGCGACAAAGAAAATTTTACCTTCGGGATTTACCAAAAATCGCCACGCAATATTCATTCCTACATTAGCGCCAAACCAAGGTGTTTCCACTACACCAGTAATTTTCAACTGCTTGGAACCAAAAGGACCAGCTTCAGAGATACCTTTTTTAGGCATCATATTCAACCCTTGGGCTTCTTCACGCATATACTTGGCGATCGCCTGTTTGCCAACGATTGGTTTGTGGAATGGTGGCTGTAGCGCACCATCTTCGGCAAACAATGCTACAGCAGCATCAAAGTTATCCGCGTTCATTGCTTCGATATATTTGATTACCGCAGGCTCAGTAATCCCATCAATTTTTATCTCTGTTGTGGGAGCATCATTATTACGTGGGAATGCAGGCTCAGAGGTGGATTTAGAACTGCTAGGAGCCATGCCAGAAGCGTCAAATCCCATATCGACTACGGTGTTACGCAATACTGTGATTTGCTGACCTGCATCGAGGTTTTTGGTAGTTTCTAGGACTGCTTTTACACCTTCGGACATTTGATAATTGGCTGGAATCGGAGCAACTACTCCCTGTTTCATCAACTCTCCTAACTCATACCAAAAAGCTAGTTTGGTGTTAACACTGAAGAAACCATAAGAACGGCTAATCGGAGTATCAGCACGGTTTGCCAAATCCCGCATTACTTGAGTCTGTTCGTCAGCAGACATTTGCTTAATTTGGCTGAGCAAACTTTCTGCTAACTGCAATCTTGCTGCTCCAGGTGCTGCTGGGGTAATTGTCTTACCCATTTCGGTATATGCATACCACAAATAACTCAACTTGTCATCTACACTAAGTTGGTCAAACAGCGCGATGGTAGCGGGAATTGGACTGGGAACTTGAGTTCCAGCAAAAATATTTTGAGCAGAATCTAAAGTTAAAGCCATGATTGAAATTTCCAGTAAGTTTATTTATTATTCAGCTACTAAAGATTATTAGAATAGATAGACTTTTGAGCGACAAAATCCATTTTCAACAAACAAATATTACGCTCAAAATCGCAATCGGCATAGTTAATTGAGCCAATAAGCGGGTATATCTTGCAAATATATCTTTAGCTTAAGGACAGAGCTTTTAATTAACCTTTCGTCGTCAACAACATAACTGGATATCAGTTACGAAGTTTTTTTACCTACTTTATTTTATCTGTAATTTAGCCTACCATTTTATTTAAATTTTTGTAAATATATTTTAAGACATATATAGCATAAGTAATTTTAATGACATTAATGGCACTTACAAAACTTATCTGGTAGTAGTTACCAATGGATAATTGATAATTATTAATTCCCACAGTCACAATGCCTCTCCCTGAAAGGAGATGGATAATTATTAATTGAGAATTATCAATTATTGAACGTATATTAATGTATATTAAATTTTCCAATAATTAAATTGGATTAAACCTCTAATATATTAATCAACTTTCCGCATTCAGCCTCTCATCTATCCACTGTTTGGATTTAGTAATAGCTTCACTTGGAGTAAGCGCATAAGGTACGGCGACAGCATAACCTCCATTGTAATTTACCCAAGCAGAATAAATATCTTGTTTATTGTGTTGATTAATATTATCGCGTTCAATCTCAATTTTGTATTCACGGTAAGTAAATGACATTAGAATTTTTGGATAATCAGGTTCTATCATTAATAATATCGGAAGAGATTTCACGCTGATGTTTTGAGATTTCGCAAATTTAGCAATATAAAAAAGCTAAAAATTGGGCAGGCTTTTACCCACCCAACCTTAATAAAGAATTACGCTGCTGCCATATTTTGAGCAACAAAATCCCAATTAACTAACTTACCTAGAAACTCATCGATATAAGCGGGACGCTTGTTTTGAAAATCCAAATAATAAGCGTGTTCCCATACATCCATTGTTAATAAAGGAGTTTGTCCACTCGTTAAAGGATTATCAGCATTCAAAGTTTTGGTAACTTTTAAAGTGCCATTATCTAACACTAACCAAGCCCAACCACTACCAAATTGAGTAGCCCCAGCAGATTTGAATTCTTCTACAAATTTATCGAAACTGCCAAAGTCAGCATCAATTTTTTTGGCTAAAGCTCCTGTAGGAACTCCACCACCATTGGGCTTCATACATTGCCAATAAAAAGTATGATTCCAAGCTTGGGCTGCATTATTAAAAAGTCCTTGTTTTTCGGGATTTCCTGCTATTTCTTTGATTACTTCTTCAAGTGATTTTTTATCAAGTTCTGTTCCTTTGACTGCATCATTGTACT
The DNA here is from genome assembly GCF_015207665.1 of Plectonema cf. radiosum LEGE 06105. Classification (GTDB taxonomy): domain Bacteria; phylum Cyanobacteriota; class Cyanobacteriia; order Cyanobacteriales; family Nostocaceae; genus Rivularia; species Rivularia radiosa_A. The sequence goes on along the minus strand of NZ_JADEWL010000153.1, from coordinate 5,794 downwards.
TGCTGACATAAGCCGCATGATGCTTATCATGATGAAATTCTAAGGTACTTTTAGAAATAGAAGGTTCTAAAGCTGTGTAGTCATAAGGAAGAGTTGGTAATTCGTATGCCATTTTATTGTTCTCTCTTAATATCTCTCTAGGAAGGCTTGAGAAGTTAAGGTTAGAAAATACTTTATGTCAAAACCAAAATCTAATGGTTGACCACTAAAACTTAAGAGGGCTATCTAAAACAAGATAATTAATTTCTCCAAACCCCCAAAAGTAGTAAAAACAAAAGTGAAAAGTAAAACTACCTTAACTTCCTTTCGCTCAGATATTATCGCAATCTGTGTAAATCTGAAATCCCCCTCCAGGGGATGGGGAATTAGTAGAAATATACCCAGATTTATAAGTAAATGTATCTTCGGACTGAGGCAATTTTTTATAGTATGTCGTTAGTGTAAGTTATCAAATTTAATCAACTAACCATTGAGCTAATAAATAAAACATAAATATATACCAAAAAATAATAAACAATATCATCCATACACCAGTCGTAGCGATGAAACGTATTAACCTATTACTTCCTCGGTAACGTATTTGCTGAGTAAATATAAAAGTGATATTAGTAGATAGTGAAAAAGCCAAAATATTAGCTGTTAATAACCAATTATCCTCGCTTACAGCAGAGAGCCAAGGTACTAATGAACCAGCATTTGCGCTATTAGGCTGAAAGCTCGGATCTCGTAACGGTGAAACTTGGTAAGCAAAAATACCCCAAGCGATTGATATAAACAGAGAAAACCCAAGACTGATAAATTGAACACGTTGAAGGTTGCTCAAAGACATAAAACATAATTTCTGAAACTTCTTGATTTAATATCAAGACTTACAAAATTGATTATGAGTTTCCAACGAGTTAGTAAAGCAACATTTAATCCAATACATAAACTTATTAATTTAAAGCCTTGCGTACCTCAGCGTTAACTTCCGCGCTCCTTTGCGTTTATTAAAATATATGATCTCAATTTAACATTTTATGTATAAAGTAAAACTTCTTAGATAAAATTTACCTCAAATAATTCCTCTTTAAAAACTCCTCCGCACCACTCTTATCATTAACTTCCCCATCCAAAGTAGCCATCAGTAAATTCTCAAGTATTTTCTTATATTGTGGACCAGGTTTATACCCCATTTTTGTCAAATCGTTACCATTTAAAATTGGTTCTACATTTGATAAAACTGTCAGATAATGCCAAATTTTTCGTCTGACAATGCGGGGGCTTTGCAATGCGATAAACATCAACATTGGTAAATCGTAATTCCGCAGCAATTTAACCACTTGGGAAGACTTTTCACAGTTGTTTAATCCTTTTACAACAGTATTTTTTGCAGCAGCTAAATTTTCTAATCTTTTAATACTATCATCTGGAAATTGCAGATTTTTTGCTACCTTTGAGCGATACTCTGGTGCTAAATGGGCAATTATTGCTTCCAAACGCATCTGCCAATGGGTGAATCTTTGCTGCTCAGAATCAAACTTTCGCAAACAATGTTCCATTAAATGTAACTGTCGTAATAACCCTTGATCTAATTTCAAAGTTGGATGAATGCACTGTAACGCTTCTAATTCACCGAGCATTTGTAAAGCTGGTTTCCAATAGGAAGCTTGTAAAATGTATTTTAATTCGGATTTTAAACGAGTTTGTAAAGCAGGTGTTTTAGAATTTTCTTGTACTGTACGGTCGTAAACACCGCTTTGAATAGCGTAGCGAATATATTCTTCTGTTTGTTTTTCTAAGTGAAAACCCAGACGCACAGAAAAACGGACAGCGCGGTAAATCCTTGTGGGGTCTTCAATAAAGCTGTTAGGGTGTAAAACTCGGATTTGCTTAGCTTGTAAATCTAATAACCCACCAAAGAAATCTAATAATTTACCTGGATGGGGAGGAGTTAACCGTAAAGCCAAAGCATTGATAGTAAAATCGCGACGATATAAATCTTGACGAATTGAACTTGCTTCAACCACCGGATTTGCTGCTGGGTAAGGATAAAATTCCGTTCTTGCTGTAGCGATATCCACCCACAACGAATCTAATTTTGGATCATTGTGCCATAACAAAGCAGCAGTTTGAAAAGCTCCATGGACTTCTAAACGCGCACCAGGATAAATTTGTTGAATTGCAGAAGCTAACTCCACACCAGCACCAACATCAGCCGCATTATGAAAGCCATCAACCACCATATCAATATCTGGAATCAGCAAGGGTTGATCGGGATTAGCTAATAATAAATCCCGCACCCCACCACCAACCAAATATAAATGCCAACCCCGCTGTTTTGCTTCTAAAGATACTTTTGTGAGAAATTCCCATAAAGCAGGTGCAAGTCGGGATCGCAATTCACTTAAACCAGGAACATTTCCTACTTCTTTTTTCTTTCCCTTGTTTTCTGAGTCTTCAGTTTGTTGATGTAACTCCCGTAAAACATCGGTACGGGTGACAATTCCCAACAATTTGCCGTTTTCTAATACTGGTAAACGACCGATATCATAAGTTACCATCAATGATTCAATTTCAGGTAATTCGGCATCCAGTGTAATTGTTTTCAGATTCTTTGACATATAGCCTTTCACCGGCGCATGAGCAAATCCGTGATGTAAGGCAATATCTAAATCGCGTCGCGAAATTATACCAACTAAATCTCTCGAAGCATTAACCACCGATAAACCAGAATGTCCGTAACGTAACAATATCCGATGGGCTTCCTCAATAGTGGTATGCGGTAAAATAGTCCGCACCGGAGAAGACATTAAATCCCTTGCTGTTGGTGGATGGGGAATGGAATTTTTGAAATCTTCAACAACTTGATGCAATACTTCCTCAGAATTTACATTTTTTAAACTTACAGAAGCAGCTTTAGTATGACCACCACCACCCAAAGGTGCGAAAATCTGACTAAGATTAGTTTGGGGAATTTGCGATCGCCCAATTATCGATAAACCATTGCTACCTTTTTTCTCAAATTCATGAGCCAATAGTAAAGCGTCAATTTCCGTCAAATCAACCAACTCTGAGGCTAAACGGGATAAACCAGCCACAAAATCTTCAGTTTTGAGAATTATCCAACCAACTTGATAACCACGTATTTCCTCAGTTTTGATATCCTCCAAAGCAACCTTCAATAACTGCTGTAAGTGAGGAGATAAACCCGGTTCAATATAATCACTCACCACCGACAAACTAGCACCCTGCTGCATCAACCAAGCCAAAGCCAGAGCATCTTCCGGTGTCGTCAGATCATAAGTGAGAGAGCCAGTGTCAACATGAATACCCAAAGCCATCACGGTAGCTTCCGTAGGAGTCAGAGAAATTTCCTTTTTTTGCAACTGCTGCACTACTAAAGTAGTAACCGCACCCACAGGATAAATATGAGACTCAGTAGCAGGGATAGTCAGGGTTTGCTCTAAATGATGGTCATAAACAATCACCTTATCAATATCTGGTAAATCAAACCATTGAGCAGCCTTTCCCAAACGTTCCCGCTGTTGAGTATCAACCACAGCCAAACAACGAATATCCGCAGTAATTACGGCACGTCTCTCTATGAACGGATATTCATCCCGATGCAGCGCTAAAAAATCTTTAACCGTAGGATGACAACCACCAGGTAAAACAATTTTGCTACCCTCAAGCAACCGCGTCAACCCCACCGCAGCCCCCAGCGTATCAAAATCTGCTGTTGTATGGCATAGAATTAAGTTCATACAGATGTTGGTAAAATTTGAAGGGCTTTATTTATTTTAAAACTTATTTCTGGTTTACCGTACTAAGATTTTTCCAGTTAACCGAACATAATATATTATCGCTGCAATTGGTCGGTTTTCTTGATTTTGTTGGTGATAAAAACCGAATTTACACTACCTTTTATCTTGATTAATATAGGAATCAAAGCGAACAACTAATACACACAACAGAGGTTAAGAATTATGACTTTATCACGTTACAATCCTTGGCAAGAAATGAACGCTTTACAAAGAAGCTTCAATCGTTTATTTGACGATATGCTGGCTCCAGATAATTCCGATTTTACTCGTTTTTCCAAAGTTCCTGCGGCTGAGTTATGGGAAACAAATGAGGCTGTGAACTTGAAAATAGAACTTCCAGGTATGAATACAAAAGACTTGGATATTCATGTTACTGAAAATGCTGTTTCTATCAAAGGAGAACGCAAGCAAGAAAGTACAACCGAGGAAAACGGTACTAAGAGAACTGAATTCCGTTACGGTAAGTTTGAGCGGATAATTCCTTTACCTGCACGCATTCAAAATACTGATGTCAAAGCTGATTATAAAGACGGTATTTTGAATTTACATTTACCCAAAGCTCAAGAAGAGAAAAATAAAGTAGTAAAAGTTAACCTTGAGCCAACCGATGCATAATGTAAACGTGGTAACAAAGTGGTTTGGGTAGTTGAATAACAAATTAGCCGGCGTTGTGTGAAAGCAACTCGGCTTTTTTTATTTGTAAAGTACAGAAGTCGGGTTTTGAGGATAAATATCTGTAAGACAAGATAAGATAAAACTTATAAAAACCCGACTGCTTGATCGCAATATTGTGAGTTTAATTGTATTAATTCTCGGCGGAACTCAGGAAGCTGCTGAATTAGCGAAAACAGCTATCAATCTGCCAAATATTCAAGTCAAAATGTCTCTTGCAGGTCGTATTAGCCAAAGTATTATATCTGAAAATTGCCGCGTCGGTGGCTTTGGCGGTGTTACAGGATTAATTAAATATCTCCAAGCAGAAAAGATTGATTTACTCATCGATGCTACACATCCCTTTGCAGCGAAAATATCCGAAAATGCAGCCATCGCAGCAGGAACATTAGGATTACCGCGATTGATGTTAGTTCGTCGTGGATGGGAAGCTACCATGGGCGATAAATGGATAGAAGTTGAAAATATACAAACAGCAGCCGCAATTTTACCAAGTTTAGCAAAGCGAGTATTTTTAACAATTGGTAGACAAGAATTAACTGCTTTTACACAAGTTGAAAATATCTGGTTTTTGATGCGAATGATTGAAAAACCTTCACCGGATATTATATTACCAAAAGGGTTACTTTTGCTTGACCGGGGACCATTTGATCAGGAATCAGAAAAGCAATTATTACATGAATATAATATTGATACTGTTGTGAGTAAAAACAGTGGTGGTGATGCAACTTATGGGAAAATTATTGCTGCACGAGAGTTAGGTGTAAAGGTGGTGATGGTAAAACGTCCGATGCTTCAAGAAGGGAAACGGGTAGAAGATGTGGAAGCAGCTTTAAAGTGGATCAAGGAATTTTAGATTTTAGATTTTCAGGAATGCTTTTTAGAAACGTTGATTATCTGCCCAAAAAATTTGACGAGTATGTGGCAAGATATGGAATTATCGCTCATCTTTACGGATTAACAGAAGGTGAATTCGGATATATTCTGTCAACTTTCCCCATCGTAGCGGAGGAAACTAAACAAGCTGCGTTGTCAGCTTATCGGGATTTGATGTTAGTTCGTGTAATGGCAGTGTAATGGCGGTTGAAACCGCGTCTAGACAAACAAAACCCAACGAAGGTGGGTTTAATGATTACTCCTCCGAACCGCTCCTGGCGATTACCTTTCACCCGTAGAGTGCGGTTCATCTCTTTTTACCTCTTTCCTCTGCGCTCTCTGCGTCTCTGCGGTTTTTTTTAATCAGACTACCCAAGATGTTATGGAAAATGTTATTTAGAAAAATTGGTAATTGTGTCTACAGAAGTCGGGTTTCTTTT
>NZ_JADEWL010000154.1 GCF_015207665.1 Plectonema cf. radiosum LEGE 06105 | reverse complement strand
AAAAATAAGCATAACTAAAAATGTCGCACGCGACACAACTGGTTATTTTAATATATCTAGTTAAGCTAGCCGGATACATTAGTGTAACCAGTTAAGCTTAATAAAAAAAGTTTTAAATTGTAATAACTAGTTAAGTATTTATGTGGTTATGCAGATATTAACCAGTAGTATTTATAGGCTACAGTCTTTATTCAACAAGCACTATAGAATATGCAGACATAACCAGTTAAGCTATGTCTGCGTAACTGGTTATGCACATACCTAACTGGTTAGCATCGTTGCAGTAACTGGTTATATATATATGCGTAACTGGTTATGCACATACCTAACTGGTTAGCATAGTTGCAGTAACTGGTTATATATATATGCGTAACTGGTTATGGTAACTGGTTATGTCTGCATATTCTATAGTGCTTGTTGAATAAAGACTGTAGCCTATAAATACTACTGGTTAATATCTGCATAACCACATAAATACTTAACTAGTTATTACAATTTAAAACTTTTTTTATTAAGCTTAACTGGTTACACTAATGTATCCGGCTAGCTTAACTAGATATATTAAAATAACCAGTTGTGTCGCGTGCGACATTTTTAGTTATGCTTATTTTTTGCCGCAGTGGCATAACTCCATTATCGTGTAATTAGTAAGTCAGGAATTGCGATCGCCAATTTCCAACTCTCAACTTCCAATTCCTAACTCCTAACTCCCAACTCCCAACTCCTAACTCCTAACTCCTAACTCTTAACTCCCAACTCCCAACTCCCAACTCCTAACTCTTAACTTCTAATCAAACAACGTCTTATTTTAGTTGTCAGCTTAGATAAATAACGGGTGATAGAAACTACCAATAATATTACGTGTCGTTATGCCAGAATAGGCGACAAAGACGCGACAGGAGCGCGAATACTAGCGACAGATGACTAAACATAACAAAGCACGAGACTTAGCCCGAAAGCTTTACCTAGAGGGGCAAAGTACAGATTTAATAGCTCAAAAATGTGAAACGTCACGCCGTACAATTCAACGGTGGATACAGGGCTTTGACAAAGAACTAGTGACAATTAAAGCAAAAGGTCAAACTAGCTCTACAGAAGCATCTCAAGAGATTTGTGGCGCTGAAATGTCCTCAGATGACGTTGAAGTGTCTTCAAATGTCATCTTAAATGACGCTGAAATTTTACCAACGTTAGAAAAAGTCGCGAGTTTAAAGAGTAGTGACGAATTAGACCTTACAGTCAGTAGTAGGATGGCGCTACACTTAATCAACTTGACTGAAAAATCATTACTCGCTTTAGATGATTGTTTAACTGATCCAGATGTTCGTACTGTTGATAAAATTAAAGCTGCTGAATTAGTTGGTAAGTGGACGGGCTTGGATGGCGGAAGAGTTGTAGAAAAAATCTTAAATAAATTTGATTTAACTAATGAAGGTATAGACGCTGAAAAATCAACTACAGTTATTATTCCTAGAAAGTTAGCAGAAGCTAAAAGAAAAAGACAAGAACTTAAAGACGATTACCATGAAGAGATTTATGATAATTTTGTTAAAAACAATTACTTCCCAAAATTGCTTGATAAGAATTTTTTCGATTTAGAAAGATTCCTAAGCGATATAGAATGCTTAGATATGCAATCGGAAGAACACAATTTTTGCGAAAGAGCAAAAATTATTTTATGCGAACGAGGTTATGAGAACGAATTACGAGAGTTAGGACATATTGATTAAAATGCTAACTCGGAAATTAACATCTCACCTTCTGCTTTGTCTCCAAATAATCGCCTTACCCAAGCAATACCATTATCTAAAATACTTAGCACCTGATATTGTCGGAAGTGTTGAGTACCAAATCCCACTTCTTTAATTGGGGTTTGAGATGCGATCGCGCTTTCCAATTGGCTATAATTCTCCGGCGGGTAATTCCGTTGTTGGTAATCAGCGTATAAATTATGTAATTGCGCTTGTTCAGGTTCAGTTAGCAGCCCCCAAGCTTCATTTATTTGCTGCTGGCTCAATGCAATCTCCCCCCAATCGTTCGCACTCCTAAGAATATCAGCAGGATATTCGGATGTAGATGTTACATCTTGTAATACCTCAGATTCTGGCTTATTTGCTGTGACAGAAGTTTGGTTTTTATTTAAAGAATAATCCAACTTGTGGCACGGGTCTAGAGCTTGCTGTGTCTGGGTTTGAGTGCATTTGGTTGAATCGTTTTTAAATTTTTGATTTAATGACTCAATTACGGTTAATCTGTGGGTATCGTAAAAATCATTTTGGTTTAATTTGTAGTATCTAACTGTGTCTTTACCTTGTCTTTCTCGACGCGATAACCCCATTTTTAAACCAATTCTCTCTAATAACCGATTGAGTAATTTTATCGGTGGATAATAAGAGGTAAGGTGAATCCCAAATGCTGATTTGAGTTTTTTCCTGTGGCGGTGACAATCTTTGATGAATTGCTGAATTTTGGGGGAATCTTCCGTAAGTTCTTCAAGCGGGTTGAGAAAATCAAGTAGTCCAGTTTTTTCAATGACTTCTACCTTATGGGAGTAAGATTTCACATCTGGGAGGTAGGCGACCCCGTTAGAAAACTGCCTTAACCTCTTACGCCATTCCTGCGAATCTAATTCCTTAGTGATTTCGGGATTATTAGCCATCCAGAAAAGTTTTATTTGATTTAGCCATCGCCTATCATCTTTGTAGATGGCTTTATAAAGGAAATCAGCGGTAAGCTCCACACCGGGTAATTCCCGTTTCAGCAATGCTTTAGTAGCTTTGTGGTTCTCCTCCTCCGTTCGTGACGGCTGATTTTTAATCCTCATAGCTTGCTCAACTTCGATGTCATCTGCTTTAGCTGTTGCCTCGGCTTTTTGGTGTTTGATTTCATTCTTCTCGAAGCGAACCGAATCGCCAGTAACCGTACCTTCATCAATCGCCACATCAATTAATTCGTGACCTTCATCAATTAATTCTTGCCTTAGCTGTACTGCTAGCTGGTTTAAGCTGTAATTCCTTCTGGCTATTTGCTTACAGTAAAGGTCAACATGAGCATTATCCCATCCCCCGTTCCCCATCATCGATTGCAATTGCTCAATCAATAAAGGAAGAATTTCTTTATCATCAATATCGCTACCTTCTGCTTTTTCCTTGGCTAGTTGCAAAGCTAATTCAATTACTTCAGTAGTAGATTTTTGATTACTGAATAAGCGCTTTTTGATTTCAGAAGGAAGATAAGAAGTAGGGGTATCTTCAGAATTACTAGCTCTGGCTTTACACCATACAGAGCGCGGTACAGATTGCCGTACCCGTGCTAACATCTGACGTGCTTGGGATGGCTCTAAATTGCCATAAAACAGCCCAAATACGTGTTTAAAGTGGTGAACATCAATACTACAACCAACTCCTAATGATGGGGTATAAAGCAATATTTTGGGTAAATAATCTTTAATCCTTTGATTGGTATGCTTTACAAAATCCTTGCCAAAATCCGTTTGAGTGACTTTGGAATCAACCCGAATTAATCCCCCAACCTTATTTTTAAGATAGGGATAGTTCTTCATTAGATGATTGGCTACAGCTTCACATTCTGCTTGATTATCTAAGGCTATAGCAATAGGTTCGCAGTTCTCATCACTTACCCAATCTTCAATTTGAGTAAGGAATAAATCGCGCTTTCCAGTGTAAAAATCAATCTCCCACGGGTCGCCTAAATAGGTGTGCTGTACGATGTAAGGAGTGTACCCGGTAATGGCTTTTAAATAATCATAAGAAACATTGGTAAAATCGGCATCGGCTACAATTACTAATCCCCCATTCTCCAAACATTCTTTTAATTTAACTTCTAAAGTTTTGAGGATTAATGACCGTCTATCCTTACAAGTACTACTAGTAGATAAATGATTTAAACCTAATTCGATTTCATCAATTACTACTAACGTATTACTCCAATCTCTATCAAACAACTTACCTAGTGAATCCCAACAGCAACCGATTTCGCTAATATTATCTATTGCAGTAGCGGTACTTACTTTACTGCCGAATTCATCTTTACTATCAATATCAGCATCTTCAATCCAGGTAAAATCCCATTGCACGGCTTGCGCTCTACCAAGGGCAATACGAGCATTTATAGATACAAAATTCATCCCCAATCTCTTATGCCGAATTGTTTCGATTATCGGCTTTATTGAAGTAGAATTTTTTGTAGTTGTACCTATTATGGAAAGCTGTTCGGGTTCCACTTCTGGCTTTATTTCTATCTCTTCCGTATAGCCACAGCAATGATTTTTAATTTCCTCAATTTGATGGCTTTTACCACTTCCTTTAGGTGCCTTTAGTGCTACTATTCCAGATTTAGGAATAATACTTACTAAATTGGGTAAATATTTCTGAGTATAGTCACAAATGTAATCAGCGGGATAGGTGAGAGAATGCAGCTTTTTCTGCTCATAAGCTACTCTTTCCTGATAATCAATGGGGCTGATATTATTAGCTGAATCATCTTTAATTCCCCCCCATTTAACACACAAAGCTTTGTAATCTTTGGTGTTTAAGTAGGTGATATTTTCAAATGATTCTAGTTCATCAATATCGCTGAATGACTTTAAAGACTGACCCCACCAAGCAATTCTAATTTCGTAACCAAGTTTTGAGAAAAATTCAAACTGCTGTAACCACCGTTGAGGCACACCGTCTTGGTTGGCTACATCACCAGCATCAATAGCAAAGGTTAAAATCTTTGTTTGATACTTGTTGCTGAGGTATTCTGCTGCTGCTTTGGTCGTTTTGGGACTGGTATTAAACCGACCGCTAGCAGCACCCAACACGGGAACGTTTAAACGATGCCTCAATAAACTTGGTTTAAAAGCGGTTCCTTCTGCAACCCAGATAGAATCCCCATTAAATTCCGAAGGCTCCAATACGACTATCGGTAGCTCACCGTTAAGGTGTGGGGTTGATCCGTTGGGGTGTTTCTTAGTAGCAGAGGTTAGCCAGCGGTAACGTCCTTTATCCGTGGCTTTGTTTAACCGTAACTGGCAGCCAACGATTAAACCATCCTTATTACTGATTGGACATATAATACCGCTCTCATGGGCATTTATGACCCCATTGCTGAGGATACCAGGAAGGTTTGACGGGTAATTATCCCCTACGTCTTGCCATTTCTCAATACTCCTATAATTGTCCTGTGTGATTTGTTCGAGAGTAAAGCCACGGTCTAGCAGTTGTTTATTGTCGCCATCGGATAAATGCAGTTGCTTGAGAATTGCGCGGTAATGGGTATCGCGTTCTGTTTCTGATAATTGTTTAGATATCTGTTGCTGTTTTCGCTGTTCTTTGGCTGCTAAATATTCCCGTCGTCGCCTTTCCCTCTCCTCCTGGCTTTGTTGGGTAAATGCGTCTAAATCTGTGGATGATTGCCACAAACCAAAGCCGTGAGCATCTTCACCACGGTAGTTGTATCCGGTTGGGGTAGTTACGGTTTCGCGACAAAATATTAAACCTGTAGTGTCGGACTGTCGGCAATCATTACGCAAACCGCTACATACTGGGCATTCTCCGCGCTTGTAGAAGGTAAAGCCGCTCATGAAGTCACCTCCCCATAAGGAAGATAGCTATCTAAAATTTCACCAATATGCTCTAATCCTTGCTGTGGCTGGCTTTCATTCAATGAGAATAAAGCCGCGTCACACCTCCCACACCTGCAAAATCCCTTATCTTCCTTGAATCGAATGATTATAAGCCCGGTGTGATGTCCGCAATATGGGCATAGGGATGATAATTTAACCGTTCCGTTGCTAGTGGGACGTTTCAGCATATGCCCTCCCACTGCAAATATTGCAGTCTGCGAATGGCATCATCACCGCTATAGCCTTGGTTCTCAAGCAATTCGAGCGATTCTGTCAATCGGTGTTCAGTTATGTAGTTATGTAGTTGCTTTTTTGAATTAATTTTTGGTAGTATGAAACTACGAAAAATTTTGAATTTATAAAGCCTCTTTCCGTCCGGGATAGGGGGCTTTTGCATTTTTAGGGACTCCTAATTTTGTAGCCCCTCTGGTTTATCCCCGTCCAAAACAGTATTCTTGTAACTAGTTATTAAACATTAAAAGAAGTTTGGTTGTAACTTCTTTTGGTGGTTCGGGTGGTACCGAACCGATGAGTCTGGGTGGTTCCGGACGGGAAAACCAAAGGGATTTACAGCCATTTTTTTGTTTGGCTTTCTAAAAAATAAATCTTTGACGCGATAAAAGAAACAGTTTGGGCAAAAGTGGTGTCAGCTTTTTGTAAAGGAATGTTAAGCAAGTAAGCTCTAGTTGTACAGCTTAAAGCTAGTTAAAATAAGGAGTCCAGCCTTTTTTGTTTTTGTATTGGTAATACCTTTTCTCCTCCCATTTAATAGAGCAAATTATTTCTTTTTCGGGTGATTTACTTCTTTGTTGCTGACAGACTTGGGTGTTTATCGCCAATAAAGAGTACTTTAAACTGTAGTAATTCCGTACTGCTTTTTTGATGAAATCGTCAGTTTTCGCTGCCTCATGTGCGGTTTCAAGAGCCAGTAACCTCCAATACTCAAATCCTTCTGTTGGAGTTGGTTTTCCTAATATCTTCTCTAGTCTTTTTTGTTGTGCTTCTGTTAAATCCCCAGTCCAGTCGGGATTAGATAATGATTCCCGAATGACTTCTCTAAGTTCTTTGTTGGTATTTAGTACGTCATTAACTGTCAACTTGTATCCTTCAACTGCTTGAAGAAATTTATTGTTAAAGTCTTCTTGAGTTACACCTAAAAATAATTCAATTTCCGATTTTGGTGGATTTTCTAAGTATGTAAAGGTTTGCTTAATGTCCTCCCAAGCAAATTGGTATACCCGGAACTCGGCAGCGTATACCTCAACGTCGAGCATGATTAGTTCGTACTGGGTTTTGGTAATCGTTCTTTCAAGTAGCGCCCTTCTTGCTGGGTTCCCTCCACCGCTTCCAAAGCAAGCTTGAAAATTTTCAACTAAGAATTGATAATGCTGCTCGGTTGTCTTCCACTTCCAAACCAAATCAGGCGTATTGCAATATAAAGCCAAACTGGGAGATGGAACCTTTAGCTGGTTCATCTGGCTATGCAGCTTACTTAAATATTCTTGGGGTTCTTTTTGAATAGAAGCGAAAAGTTCCATCAACTAAGCTCTAAAATTTATGTGTAAAAACAGCATAGAAAGAAGTAAGAATAAGCAATTTAACCATAATCGACCGCAAGCCCAAGCCCGCAGTCGATTTTAGCGCAACAAGAGAAAGTAAGAAAAGGCGTTTTAAGGTAAATGCTCAAAAGTTAGGCACTGAAGGAAAAATGAGAACCGATGCTGGGACACGTACGTTGCTCACTCCCCCGTACATATTTGACTCTGGCTTAAGAGATTTTGCTGTCAGTGGCTTAAAACAGTTCTGGCATCTCATTTTTCACCCCTACCGTTTATTAGTTCTCCTAGCTTGTCAATCTCATCAGGTCGGTACAACTGCTGATTAGGATTAGCATTTAGCTTATCCATTAGCACATGAAACGCTTCAGTATTTCCTTGATGCTCCTTTAAATACGCTTTTAGCTCTTGAATACTCATGTGTTCAAAATTACTACTCATGGCTCAAACCTCCAGATTCCATCTTTGAGTATGCTTATCGCTAAATTATTACCAGCAAGAATAAAAATATTGTTTGTCCGTTCATCTAACCTGATAACGTGTACTGGCAACTGATAGAAGCAAGTAATATTTTGTGCAAGCCTTACGCAAACTTTGGCTTGTATGTTTGTGTAGTAATCATTTTGACTTGAGGATGTCACGCTACGCCTTTACTGTTTTTTTCTGTTGAGGAATATTCTTGCTCTTGTTGTGATGTAAGGGCATCAATAACAAGTGTTTCTACAAGATTAGAAACTGTACGATTTTGTAACTTAGCTCGTTCGGTCAATTTCTCCTTAATTTCATGCTCACAGGTAAACATTACCTTTGCTTTTTTAGTAGCTCCCATATTTATTTATCACTTCAGTAGTTATTTAATAGCTTAAACCAACTGCAATTCTATGAAAGCTTATCACAGCAAGAAATACAGCTAATAACTACTGATAAATATTGATAGATATTGACAGCTACTGAAGCTATCAATTAGGATACCATTTAAACCAGCTTATGCAACCCCTACCACGCGGGAACCCCTAACCCAGTTCCCGTGCCATCTTTACGCGCTTATTCAGGAGATAAGAATGATCAAGCTACTCAACCCACTGCCAAAAATCCGATCACTAATCTCAGCCTACAAATACCGAAACGATATTTGTATTGATGACTCAACCTACTGCTATAAATGCCACCAGAACATAGGCTATGACAGCGCTGTAGCTTGTCCCAACCAAGAAACAAGCCGCTGTCCTATCTCCCCAATTCCGTTTTAGAAAATAAATGTAAATTTTTATGAAGCTAGCAGAAAGCATTTACAACGGATTAACCAACTTAGGCAACGGAATCGATCACGCAATAGAAAAACAGATTACTTGGAATAGGGAGAACCGCGAGACTGGTTGGTTGCCAGATGAAGAAAAACTTCGGTTCCTAAAATACGACCTTTACCGGAACGCTAGAACGGGCAAGGACACGTCAGAACTGAGAAAAGCCATAAACACCCTAAGCAAGGAAATCGAGCGCGAGACGGCTTTTAATAACTCTCTAACGGCTCAATTAAACACATTCACCAACACGGTGCTTGTAGTGGGTGTTAGTGCAATAGTCGGAAGTTTCTTAGTTACTGGCTTAGGTTGTCGGAATCAATCAAAATTTTGCACTGATACCGCAAATATCAGCAATTCAATTATCAAATATTTCACTGGTGAATAAATTTTTGTGAAGCGAGTAACCCTAGCCCGGTTACTCACTTTGGATATGTCCCTACCGCAAATAGTAACAACATAAGGATTTTACCAAAATGACCAATACAAACAGTAAAAAACCTCAAATATCCAGAGTCGGCGTAGTTGGTGAAGGTCGCATGAGAAATGCAGAAGCCGAGGTCAAAAAAATCGAACTAAACGAGAAAATCAACTACCAGCAAGTACAGCAATTAACCGCAAAACATGAGGAAGAAAAATTCAAAACATCAATCGCTTGGACAAAAGCTGATACCACCGGAATTAACGCGCAAATCCAAGAAATAACCTATCAACAAACAGGGATTGAGAGAGACATTGCACTGGCTAATAGAGATATTAAATATGTTGAACTTGGCATGATAGAAGACAAGTTACAGTTATTAGAACATCGTGCTGAGTTAGAACACGTAAAAAGCGTAAAACAGCTAGAGGGAATGTCAATCGAGATTGACCAATTAGAGTTTAAAAATAATGAAACAAAGCAGATAGGTGAAGCTTTTGGAGTGAACTATAAGCAGCGAACATTCCCGGTACAAAAGATTAAATCTTATCTCAAGGAAGGGCTGTAAATGAGAGAGATTAAAGATAATTCCCTTCAATATTACTTACTCCATCATTCAGCAGTTCTGTTTGGCACTTCCTTGATATCTCGGTTTATAAAACTGTTGGTAGCGCTTAATTTACCATCACCACTTGGCTTATTATCAATCAGTAGTTTTGGTTTAATATTCCTGATAATTTGGGCATTTTGGTGTTACCAGAATTGGCATGATTCATGGTCGCTGATTGAGAGAATGTACCGCTACGGAATGGTAGGGACTATTGTGATCGGGTTAATGGTTGGATTTATTTAGCCCGACTTTCATACTACAAGTTAAGTTAAAACGAATTTTACGACACTTGCAGATTAGCGCTAATTAAGTCGTTAAATCAAAAATTCCAAAACCAACCAGCAAAATGTACTCAAACACAGTTGCAGCAAGCCACTCAGGTGGCACAGAAGCTAAGTAATTGTTTATATAATAATCAAACTTCTGTGCCAGTAAATAAGCCAACGTCTAGCGTACTACATCTTGTAGAAATTGCCCGAAAATTTATTACCCTGCTCAAGCGCATGAAAGAAACAGAAGCTAAAAACCCGGACTATACTTTCCAGTTGACACTACTAGTATTCCTAGCATCAATAATCATCCCTACCCAGTTTATTAAATCAGATGGTAAATGGGATAATTTACCCAAACTATTACCTCCCCTAGCTGGCTTAATTCTGAGTATTGAAATAATCCGTAATACCAAGCACGAACCCACAGAAAGAGAGAAAGATATTTCTGAAAGATATGAGGGGTTAGACGTTAGAGAACAGCAATTAAACGAGCGTGAAGTAAGAATATTAAATGCAGAGAAAACAGCCAAGTCTGAGCGCGATAGAAAGCAAGCTGAGCTTAATTCTAAAATTCAATCAGTTAATGAGTCGGAAGCGGAACTAAGGAAGCGTTTAGAGTCAATAAATCAGTTAATTGATGACCGTGCCGAAATTATGGCAGAAAAATTAAATAACAATTACATCGAACGAGAAAGAGAGTTAGAAGGGCAATATCAACAAAAGCATTCTGAGTTAATGGAATGGTACGACGGTCAACTTAAAAAGTTAAATAATTACAAATTCGAGTTAGAGAAAAACATCTTAGAAGCGCGAACAGAATTCAATCTGGAGGTGACAAAGTACGAACGCAAAATATTAGAACTCGAATTAACAATTAAGAAACTAAACGAACGTATCCGAGATTTGAATGCCCCACGGCTAGCCACTGGAGGGGATGAGATAGCGTGTCACGAATGCAATAAGGTAATTAGTTTTCTGTGGCGACATGACCCCCCAATACAAGTAGATGCCGAACCACTGGCTACCCCGATTGAAACTGGAGAACGGGAAACACGTTTCTGGTTACGATTGCGCGACCCGCTGCAATTCCCCTTACTCAAATCTGAGAAAGTCGCGAACGGGATAAGGTTTGAGGTTGGTAAAAATACGTCACCAATTATTCAACAGGAAGATTCAACCGACCTCGTGAGAATCACATTACCTTGGAATTCTAAAGCCCCCAAGCCGGAAGAATTAAACCGCAAATCAGTAGAAGACAGTTTAAAAAATATCTTGGATGTAGGGGCTGATAGGTCATGGTTGATTACAGGTCATCCCGGTGCGGGAAAAACCAGTACTTTGATTTATTTGGGTCAACAGCTTGGAGGTAAAGACGCGGTACGAATTGCCCTTAATCCACACCAAGATGATTATTCTAGTTATTCTCAATATGGCTTTTTAGAAATTAATGAATTGTCCGAAATATTCAATTACATTAGTTTGCTAAAAACCGAACTTGAGTTAAGACGTAAAGATAAAAATCGCAGGTTTAAATTAGTAATAGCAGTTGATGAATTGGGGGCAATTCTTGATTGTGGTGACGCTTCCGAAATAATGGGAATCTTCCGTCAGTTAGCTGTAGAAGGTCGGAAGTTAGGGTTAGTGGTTTTGATTGGTAATCACTCTCAAACTACAAAAGCGATATCAATGGATAGCGAGTTTAGAAGCGCGTTCTATCAGTTGTTTTTAGTAGGGGCTGCAAGATATGCAGTTGAGCAACCACACCGCAATACTGGCTTAAGCAAGCTTGAAGAGAATTACATTAAGAGTGCTGCTTATCCCGCTTTGATGTTAGCTAATATGCAGTATTCGCTGGTTTTGCATCCTACTCATGGGGATTATAAACAGTACCGCGATAAGGGTAATTTACCCCGCAACTTGGAACAGTGGGAATCAAGTATTAATAGCACTGAGTTAGTTAAGTTACTTGGTAAGTCCGAGGGTAAGTTTGGGGTAAGTTTTGGTAAGTCGGAGGTAAGTTTTAGTAAGTTTGGGGTAAGTGATGACGTAGCGGTAAGCTCTCAAAGCAATATACAGCAGTTACTTACGGACTTACCAGTAAGCAAACTTTACCCAGATATGGGGGATTTTGAGATATGGCAAGTAATTCAAAACAATCTCAGTACTCAAAGTAAAACTTATGTCATTGAAAATATTCTAGGATGCGGAGGAAAATATTTTAAGCAGTGTTCCGAATTGGTGGAATTGTTGCGTAATAAGTACGATTGAGCCGAATAAATAAACCAGTTAACCAAATAGCCTAACTAGTTATTGACATATTATAACCAGTTAGGCTATATTGTAACCAGTTAAATAAAAATATAACTGGTAACACGAGGTTTTAAAAATGTCTAAAGCATTACAGGATAAGGTAAACGAGCTATTTGAAGCAACTAAAAATCTAAAAAACTTTGAAGAGATGCAGCCATACTGTGACGATTTCAATATTTGGATTAAGGAAAACACTACATATAGCCAGAAGTCACTAGGGACAGTGCTTTCCCGTGCTGGCTTGTACAAGAAATTCAAAAGTTTACCCCTAGAACAGGAAGTTAACGCGGTTCCCGTTCCAAAGCTGGATCAAGACGGTAATCAAGTCGCAACTGAGTTAAAGCACTATGTTCTTACACAATGCGGCTTAACTAAAGTTGATTGGACTGATAGAAATACCACTACACGCGCTACAGACCGCTTAAGCAACGGCAACGAAATCAACCCGGATCAATTTTTAGAAGTTATAGGTAAATTGCTTTCCAGTGATGACCCGCACGAGTTAGCAGTAGGGTTAATTGCAGCTACCGGACGCAGACCTCACGAGATATTAGCCCGTGCCAAGTTTACCGCTGTTGAAGGTGAAAACTACCAAGTAAGCTTTGAAGGTCAAGGTAAAAAGCGCGGTGATAAGCCAGTATTTAAAATAGCTACTCTCTACCCTGCGAACTACATTATTAAGCTTCATAACCAGTTACTCAAAGAACCAAGTACCAAAGCATTACTCAAGGAAGTTACAGCCGAATTTCCCAACGATATAGCAGCCCAAAACCGCGCTATTGACTCCCGTCGTAACGGTTCCCTTAATCGTGTAGTCCGTGCTTACTTTGGTGATAAAGATAGCTCTAACCCAGTATTAGCAATCAGGCACGGTGAGGAACAAGATAACTGCAAAGCATTAAGGGCTGCTTATGCTGCACTGGCTACCGAGCGCGACTGTCCTAAATCGATAGGGGAAAAAATGTTACACGCGGCTCGGCTGTTAGGTCATTATGTAGGTGAAAAGCCTACCGATAGCAGTCTCAGACAAACAGTTACTACCCTTGGCTATCTTGATTACTACACCACTAAGCCCGTACTATTTCCAAGCGTTCAAACAAAAAATAAGCAATCAACTAATACCTTGAGAATCTTTTCTGATGACCTCGAAGTTATTAGAGAGTTACAACAAAAATGGGAATTACCTAACCAACAAACCACAGTTAAAAATTTAGTTGAATTAGCCCAAAAAGCTAAAGAGTTAGAAGAAAAACTATTAGATGCTCAATCGCAATTAGAAGAATTTAAAAATCAAAAAGTAGAAATAGCAGAAGAATTAACAATGGAAAATTTAGAAACTAAAATTAGCCGTATTCTGGATGAAAAATTATCTCAATTATTACCTCAACTAGAACAAGCAGAAGTAACTTCTGCTACTAAGAAAATTACAAAGTCTAAACCTAAAGAAGATGATACTGACTGGGAATCAATGCCAAGTGAGGAATTAAAGAAAAATAAATCTGGAGGTGCAGCCCAAGAAAAATTAAGACGTTCCTTTCTGGCTATTACTAACCATAATGACCACAAAGCAAGAGATAACAACGGTCAACCTGATACTGATAAGATGTGGGTAATTAATAATCAGGCATTACGTCAGCTATCTGGCTGCAATGGGATGTTAGTTAAAGATTGGATAGAACGTCATCAAACAGCGATTGACGACCATAACAGTAAATACGGACTAGGAACCTACCACAACAAGGGACGCGGCGATATTACCGAGGTAATTAGTTGGTAGAAGTGCTATCCATAACACCGCTGTTATGGGTTTTCCTAAGATGATATTTTAGGGGTTATGTCTTTTTTTCGCAAAAAATCAATCATAGATAGTTACAGCAATATTTGGGTTTTACCATCAAAAATTGATATGGTTTATTACAATAAATTTTGCAAACACCGTAACGTAACTTTACAAAACAAGCTTGATTCGATGATCTCGAATCAACAAAATAGCATGAATAGTAATTTAGTACTATTCAATAGACGCGGGTTTACACGATTGAATCATAGATAAGCACTGTGTCGATCTCGCTAATAACTGCACTGAGTCTCTATGTAACAAAATCAAATCCAATAAATCAACTACTGAGTAGAATGCTAATTTATCACGCGCCAATTAGGTTATGCCACTGCGACAAAAATAAGCATAACTAAAAATGTCGCACGCGACACAACTGGTTATTTTAATATATCTAGTTAAGCTAGCCGGATACATTAGTGTAACCAGTTAAGCTTAATAAAAAAAGTTTTAAATTGTAATAACTAGTTAAGTATTTATGTGGTTATGCAGATATTAACCAGTAGTATTTATAGGCTACAGTCTTTATTCAACAAGCACTATAGAATATGCAGACATAACCAGTTAAGCTATGTCTGCGTAACTGGTTATGCACATACCTAACTGGTTAGCATAGTTGCAGTAACTGGTTATATATATATGCGTAACTGGTTATGCACATACCTAACTGGTTAGCATAGTTGCAGTAACTGGTTATATATATATGCGTAACTGGTTATGCACATACCTAACTGGTTAGCATAGTTGCAGTAACTGGTTATGTCTGCATATTCTATAGTGCTTGTTGAATAAAGACTGTATCCTATAAATACTACTGGTTAATATCTGCATAACCACATAAATACTTAACTAGTTATTACAATTTAAAACTTTTTTTATTAAGCTTAACTGGTTACACTAATGTATCCGGCTAGCTTAACTAGATATATTAAAATAACCAGTTGTGTCGCGTGCGACATTTTTAGTTATGCTTATTTTT
>NZ_JADEWL010000152.1 GCF_015207665.1 Plectonema cf. radiosum LEGE 06105 | reverse complement strand
CGAGTTGAAGCATCAAAAGTTAACCAGCTTGGTAATTCGCTACCATCTTCTAGAGTTACAGAATAAGTTAACTCGTCTTCTGCATCCACATCGTTAAATGTGTTATCTGGGATGGTAAAGTTGAAAGCGCTATCTTCTGTTGCTATTTGGTTAGCGATCGCACTTTCTAAAGTTGGTACATCATTAGTATTTTCTACCGTAAGGGTAAAGGTATCGCTGACGGTTTCTCCAAAGCTATCGGTTGCGACAACTTTAATACTGACTGTACCAACATCCCCATTACTAGGAGTACCGCTAAAGCTACGAGTTGAAGCATCGAAGCTTAACCAGCTTGGTAATTCGCTACCATCTTCTAGAGTTACAGAATAAGTTAACTCGTCGAGAGCATCCACATCATTAAATGTGTTATCTGGGATGGTAAAGTTGAAAACTTCATCTTCTTTGCTTGTAGTGTCAGCAATTTGATTTACAACAGTCGGAGCATCGTTGACGTTTTCTATTTCCAGAGTAAAAGTATCTGTCGCATTCGCACCGGCTTTATCTGTGGCGGTAACTTTAATATTTAGATTACCAACATTGTCGTTTGTTGGTGTACCTGAGAAAGTACGAGTTTCTGGATTGAAGTTTAACCAATCAGGTAATGCGTTACCGTCTTCCAAGGTTACGGAATAAGTTAACTCGTCGAGAGCATCCACATCGTTAAATGTGTTTTCTGGGATAGTAAAGTTGAAAACGCTATCTTCTGTTGCTATTTGGTTGGCGATCGCACTTTCTAAAGTTGGTACATCGTTAACTGGATTAACGGTAATCTGGAATTCGGTGCTGTCAATATTACCATCTTTACCATCTGTCACTTTGAAACTAAAGCTATCATTGCTAGTTTCACTTCCGTTATGTACGTATTCCAGTCGTTCGTTGTCGATATCATCTTGGGTTAAGGTATCATCGACTGCTAATTGAGTACCGTTGAGTCGAAGAATTCCGTTTTCGGGTAGATTAGTCAGTGTATATGTAATCTCAATTGCCGTATTATCTACATCGGTAACTTGCAATTCTTGATTGGTAATAACTGCTGTACCTTCTTCGTTGAGAGTTAAACCCTTGTTAACTGTTAACTCTGGTGGTTGGTTGACTTGTTGGTTGCCGAAGTTAATACCAGTGACGGTTTCACCGGAATTTACAGTAACTGTATGTACAAACCGTGAGACGTTATTGGGAATAAATAATGGTGTGTCGTCTGAGTTAGTATCTGGTTGAACGCTATCTGGGTTTGAAATTGTGCTGTTGAGGTTGAGAATTCCTTCGGCAAGTGCCAGCATATCAACCCTGGAAAAGTCAAGTCCAGTGTTAATGACGTTATCGTTTTCGTCATCTCCGTCGTTGATGGTAACGCTGGTGGTTTCGAGGAGATAGCGGAATTCACCGATGGTAAGTTTGCGACCAAGTTCTTGAGTTGCTATTTGCTGCGCTAGGACTGCAATTCCGGCAGTATAAGGTGCGGCTTGGGATGTTCCTCCTTTAGTTGTGACACCACCATTAGCGTTTGCGGCTTCGATAGGAATACCGGGAGCAAAAACATCGCTCATGGTTTGATCGCGTTGGGAGAAGTCTGCAATTTGGTCTGTGTCTTCCCAAACTGCACCAACCGCTATGACGTTGGGGTCGGCTGCGGGGTAAGCTAGTCCTTGTTTACTGTCAAATTTGGCAAAGTTATTACCAGCTGCGGAGGTGACAATGATACCCATACCTGCTAAAGCTGCGAGTTCGTCACCAATACCGTAATGGGAAGCGCTTGTATTCCAGTTTTGTTCGTCACCCAAGGAGAGGTTAATGCTGGCAATGTTATACGTGTTGGCGTTGTCAATTACCCATTGGAGAGATTCTTCTAAATCTAGGAAGTAGCCAGAACCGCTATCTTTGAAGACTTTAAGAGCGATAATATCGGCTTTGGGAGCAACACCAGTGTAGGTACTATCGCTAGAAGCAATTATACTGGCTACGTGGGAACCGTGACCGTTAATATCGCTAGCATCGGTATCGTTATCGGCAAAGTCGTATTGGTAAACAATGCGGTCTGCAATACCGTCACCGTCGCTATCTGCACCGAAGAAAGGATGGTTAAGGTCAATACCAGTATCAATAACTACTGAGGCAAAGCCACTACCGTCAATATTTGTAAAGCGAGAGTCGTTACGGAAGTCATCAAGATTAATTAGAGAACTAGCGGTTGTAGTTAAAGCGGTATCGGTAGTTGTGATGGGGGTGCTGGGTGTGAAAATCGGAGCATTGGAAGCGCTGGTAGTGATTGATTCTGGCGAGACGCTGCTGTTACCGGGGAAGGTTTGTTGCCAACCTGGTTGCATGATTTCGGCTACGGTGTAGGTTCCGGGAACTAGGTTATTGAAGCTATAATTGCCGTCAGCATCGGTTTGAGTGGAAGTTTCACCATTATCTAACGCACCGTTTTGGTTGGTGTCTAAGTAAATTGTCCAATCTGGTAAACCTGGTTCGTTGGTATCTTTGAGTTTATTACCGTCAATATCATGGAACTTTTGACCGCTAATGGTTGCTAGTTGATATAAACCTGCATCCCAATTTGAGTAATCTTCTCCTCCTTCAACTGTAAAATTCAGGGTTTTTCCTGTAGTTGGGTTGACATCACTGTCGGTGATATCGTTATCCCCTTGATTTTCCGGAGTAAACAAATAGCTAGTTGGAGGAATAAATTCTAGGAGGTAGTCTCCGGGGTCGATTTCTGTGAAGCTGTAGAAACCATTGATATTAGTAGTTGTTGTGGATACTAATGTTTCCCCGTTGTCGTAGAGGTTAACGGTTACTTCTTCTAAACCGGGTTCGTCAGTGTCTTGGATGCCGTTACCGTTGGTATCAACCCACACAAAGTTACCGATAGTTGCCGTACCCCCAGCTATGCGTGTGGTAGCTTGGGCTTGGGTTGGTATTTCCTGAGTATTACCAGCATTGTCTGTGGCAACAGCGTAGAAGGAATAAGTTCGTCCCGGCGTACCTTTGTAAGTAGCTTCGGTAAGGTCAGTATTTTCCAACCAAGGTCTAAATTCACCGTCGTTGACTGAAACGTAAATTGTATAACTGGCGATACCAGAACCTTCGTTGTCATCGTTTCCACCCCAGTTAACTGTAAATTCTCCTGCTTCATCGGTAATTTTGGCAGGTAATGCTGCAACTGTGCTGCTAGGAGAAGTTGCGTCAAGGGTGTTGAAGATGGGTGGGGTGTCGATGGGTTCATTAACATCAAATACAATACGCGCTTCAGCGTCGATTATATCTCCGGTTGCAGATGTAGATTTTGGACGCACTGAATAACTAACAAAACCTTCACCTTCAGATAAATTAATGTTGGGTGGTAAAAAGCCGGTCAATGCATCTATTGGTAATTCACCTGTAGTTGGATCAATTGAAGTGAATTCCCAGAAAATTTCACCAGTAGTAACGTCAATACCAGCAATCACATCAACAAAAATACCAAGCTCTTCTGTCAAATCGAGACGGTTTTGATAAAATGCTCGGTTATCTGGTACATCTACGAATA
Organism: Plectonema cf. radiosum LEGE 06105; assembly: GCF_015207665.1. Taxonomy (GTDB): domain Bacteria; phylum Cyanobacteriota; class Cyanobacteriia; order Cyanobacteriales; family Nostocaceae; genus Rivularia; species Rivularia radiosa_A. Next base: position 11,381 of record NZ_JADEWL010000152.1, on the reverse strand, counting down.
CATCACCGAAGCCAAAATCTCCCAAGCGGAATGTCCGGAAATCTAAATCTGCATCTAACTGTTGGGTAATTCTAACAGTTTGAGCAGGAGCAGTTGCAAAAACTGGGTCATTTTCAAAGCGAATAGTATAATTCAAGGCTTTTTTATAACTTACCCATTTTTCTTGTCCAAATCCTTGAGGTCCGAGTATATCATTTGGGTCAAGGGATGTGGGACGATTTATTCTACCACCGCTACCGCCGTTACCGTTTCCGCCGTTATTATTACCTCTACCATTGTTATTACCCCCGCCATTACCACTACTGCTACCACCGTTATTATTACCTCCGTTGTTACCCCCAATTCCATCATCGTTATTGTTTTGCTCCTCGTCCATTTGATGACTTTTTAGGCATTCGTTGTAGAGTGAATTTAGCTCTTTAGCTTTAGCAATAGACTGCTCATAATCTTTGATTGCAGCTTCAAAGCCTGCCCTTTGTTGACTAACTTTTTCCCAAGTCTTTCTAGTTTCAGTAATAGTTATTGCTTGTAATATTTGCCTCCCAGAAACCAATAAGCTCAGCAAATTCCAAGTAGCTGTGTAACCACCAAATGTCTTACCATCTCCAGCTAGCTTTAACACATCTATAGCAGTGTTATAGAGATTTGAGAGGTTAGTAATGATGTTTCCAGATGCCTCTAACCCTTTAACTGCATCTTTAGACGACCTCGCTTCCTTCGCTGCATTAATGGCATCTACTAAAGATTTAATTGTTACAACAATTGATGATGCAGTAACAAATACAGTAGTCCCTGTTCCTACACTTACCGCAGCGGTAGCAATAGCGGGAATACTTACGTAAAGAGTACCTGCTGCCAGAAGAACTGTTGTAAGTTCACTTAAAAAGTTGACTTCTAGTTCTGTTACAAAATTATCTAAAACTTTTTCACTTCTCTGAACTCTATCAAAAGCCAGGTTTTGACTTGTAAGACTTCTTAATACCTGAGCATAAATATTTCTACAATTTTCATCAGCATCTTGAGGTAAAGAAATAATATCATTTCTATCTAATTGATCGCTACGCTGTTCATAGTTTCCGAATTCCGTTTCCAACCAATTAGGTGCTGATAAAATATTAATTGTCGTATTAGGTAAAGTATTAATTCCAAAACTTGCTGAGGCAACAGAAATATTAGCTGAATCTTCTAATTTAGCAATTCTAGTAAAAGCTATTGGTTCGAGTTCTACATTTTCAATATTCAACCCGGAACTATTAGAAATAGTTAAATCACTAATTGCTTGACTGGTATAACCAGGTGCCTGAATTTCTACAATTAAATCCTCTGCTGGTGCTGTTGTAATATTAAACGAACCATCAGCTTGAACGCTGCTTTGACCTACAATATATCCCGCCGAATTTAATAGAGTTACGAAACCAAATGAGATAGGTTGATTGTTTGAGTCAACAAGTTTACCAGTTAACTCTGTATTACTCGTGGTTAATTCTATATTAGCTACAGTAGATTCCGATATAGAAATTCCACTTTGAATTGTTGCAGTATAGTCATCAGCAAACGCTACTAAATCGTAAACACCAGAAGAAACCAGAGGAATTTCATAGTTACCATCAGCATCACTAAATGAAAACTGTTGAGTTTTTGGTTCACTTTGAGATACTAATAACAGTCGTGCAAAAGCAAGGGGATTGTCGCTGTTATCAGTGACTAAGCCAGTAAGAGTATACTGTTGCTCTGGTTCGATTGCTATACTAGCAACCATTCCATCAGTGATAGTTGTTGAGGCATCAGCAGTATAGTTATCATTGCCTAAAAAATCAACTTCGTATGTTCCAAGAGCAAGATTTTCAAAAGTGACAGTTCTTTCTGTACCTATTTCTTTTGAACTTACTGCCAATCTTCCTTGAGCTACTTGCTGATAAAGTATTAGAGTTCCACCATCTACTGATTCATTTGAACCATTAACTGTAACTTCCAACGAAGCATTACCAGCAATAATTTCTTGCTCTATATTCTCACCTGTATTAATTTCAATACCTGTTATTGGAGTAAAGCTGACTCCATCTGCTATCGCTTGTAAATCAAAAGTAGCTTCCCGAAGCAGACGAAACTCAAATTCTCCATTTTTGTTTGTTTGAGTATTAACAATCAATTCCCCAGATTCTATAAGACGGACATTACCCCCAGCTATCGCTTCACCGTTTGCTGTAAGTAATTTACCTCTAAGTTGAGCGACTGATGCGGGAGTTTCCAAGTCTGCTGTAAATACAGTTCCATCAATTGTAGTCACAGTCACAGATTTGGTTGTATTTGCTCCACTGGTAGGTAAAGTAATTATGTAATCTCCCTGGTGAAGATCGTCAAAGCGATATGAACCATTTTCATCCGTCAGGGTTTCTAAAGAATTTCCTTCTGAGTCAATAGCAATAACAGTTATACCTGAGAATATTCCATTAGTGTCTGCATCTTTAACCGTTCCGACAATAGAGGCACCTGGTAAAATTTCCAAAGAAATATCAGCTACATTACTTCCAGATGCAACATTTACAATTACTTCGTTACTGAAAGACTCAAAAAGGTTAAGTACCCGCAACTTGTAACTACCCGGAGCCAAATTATCGATAATAAAGTTACCATCTGCATCAGCCTCAACTGAAGTGACTGGCGTTTCTCCTTCAAAAATACCAATAAGTGCAGAAGCAGCTGGATCTTCTAATGCGGTAGATGTAACTGAACCAGTTATAGTTGCTGCTTGAGTTAAATTAACACTTCCTAAGTCAACAGTTTCAGCTTCTGGTACAGTCACATTAGTTAAAACTTCCCTAACGTATCCTTCACGATTAAAGGTTATATCGTATGTACCCGCAGATAAACCTTTAATTATGAATGCGGAATCTTTGATTTCAGCAGTGAAAGCATTAGTAAGATTTAGTTGATCAGAAGATTGAGCTAAAACTTGAACTTCACTTTCATCAGAATCTACTACTGGGAAATTTATAGTTCCGGTGACAATCGATTCAGGTATTAAATCAAAACTTTGGATTATTCTGTCGCTGTTGACAAAAACATTTTCAATATTGAGTTGTGCTTTGCCGTCAGCTTGAGCAGTTATGGTATAAGTTCCTGATACTATTCCTTCAAGGGTATACTGACCATCTTCGTCGGTAAATGTACTGTAAATTGTTCCATCTTTTGAGACAGCAGAAACTTCTGCAAATGCAAGTGTCTCTCCTGTTGTATTTGACCGAACTTTTCCAGAAATCTCTGCTCCTGGAATTAACGTGAGCGTCAGTTCTGTTAAAGCTTCTCCTTGACTAACGAATGCTGTATTACCTTCTGAAATAACAGCACCATCAAAGATAAATTCATAGGAACCAGGAGTAACTTTTTCAAAAATGAAAGAGCCATCCTTTAAAGAAAATGTTACAAAAGTTTCCCTTGTATCAGTATTACGAGCAACAATACTCCTACCACTCAAATCAACTCCTAAATCTGTAGCTGATGCAACACCAGTGATTGAAGTTTCAACCGCAGCAATTGCTTTTTGAAGTTCGATATTGAGAAGAAGTGAAGGAGAGCGTCTGCTACCAAATTCTTCTGGTAGTAAGTTTGAATTACGAGCCAACATCTTCACATAGTCATCCCAAGTATTTCCTACTTGAGCAATTAATTGATTAAAAATTGGCTCAAAGTCTGCGTTTGACATTCCTTGCGGAATCAAATTACCTCGAAGTGATTCCCAATTGAAAGAACGGTCAGCTTCTCCTAAATTGTTAACAGAAATTATAAAGTCACCAGGGTCATTATCGCTGAAGCTAAAAAACCTTGTTGTTTCAAGTTTACCTGGTCTTAAAATTCCAGGAGGCTCATTTTCATCAACTACTCCTAAAAATGTTTGCTCTTCTCGGTTGAAAGAACCATTAGGTGTAGAACTAAATAAAACAGTTTCTTCAATTTCTCTAGTGTCAATGCTGTCTAAATCTCGACTAATATTAAGAGATAACAGAGGAACATTGATATCGTTTATACCATTATTAATCCAATTTACAGTAAAGTTGAATTTGCGATCGCGAGCTACAGAATTTGGTATATCAGTATATAACTGAAGATTGCCTCCTCCTCCTTCGACTACTTCTAATCCATCGCTTACAGTAGCGCTCTTTCCTTGAGCATTTTCAACTAGTACATCGTAAGCACCTGGGTTCGCTTTAGTTAAGTCGAAAGTCGCAAATAATTTACTTTGATTCACATAATAGTACGAACTGGCAGCCAAAGTTGAGCCATCTTCATTTAATAACTTGGCTGTTACGCTTCTATCAAACTTAGCACCATTAATTTCAAGTGTTAGTTGACCAGCTGTTCCACCACGACCATAATTTGTATCTAGTATAGAAAAGTCTATTGTTTCTGCATTAATTGTGTAATCAGCGGCTCCATCTGGTGTATTGTTACTGTAAGCAAATACATAATAAGTGCCGTCTTTAGTTGAAGGAATAACAATTCTCTGGTCTGGAGAAAATGGGCTAGAAAAGCTAAAGTCAAACTCATTTCGAGTAGGCATTTTACCGTAACTAATGTAAAGCTCATTAGTTGCGTTATCGGAAACACTATTAAAGTCGAGTAAAAGTGTCTCACCCGCACCGACATCAATCCGATAGTAAACTGCTTGTCCTTGTTCCAAAGTACCAGTATCGGGAGTTCCTAATTCCAACAACTCTGCATCCAAAGCAAATTGCTCAAGGGAAGCCCCAAGGTTATTACTTTCGTCTAATTCCGGTACATTATTGCGGATATCGCTGCGAATAATTACGTGATAATCGCCAGGAAGTACCCCTGGTAGTGGTGCATTAACCGTCTTGCTGTAACTTTCACCGTTTTCAAGTGATTCAGAAACTTGTACCTGAGCAAACAACGAATCATTTATATCCCACTTATCATCTGCTGAAATATAAACTGAGTCGTACCAATTACCAAATACAGGCTCACTGCCTCGATTTTCCACCGTATACCCAATGGTGGCATTTTGTCCCGGTACACCATTTGCTGGATCTGGAATGGTAATAGTACCTGCGACCAAATCGGCAGGTGCAGGTAGAATTATTTGTGTTGGATTGCGATCATAAGCAATATTATTTAATTCTCCACCAGGTTCGTTGATGTTATTACCTGAATCTGTAGCGACAAACACGTAATAGGAACCCGATAAACCTCTGCTCACATCAAAAGATTCGGTGACAGTGTAGGAATCCCCAGCAGCTAAATTACTTTGAGAACGGGAACCAAGATAAATATCTTCTTTGCGGTCAAATACTTGGTCGCGGGAGAGGTAAACTACATCGTACCAGGAACGTGTACCCGTGCTGTATCGCTGATTGCTAACAGTCCAACTGACATCAAGGGATTGACCACTAATTCCTTGTGTAGGTGCATCAACGTTATTTACAACTAAGTCGGGAGAAAATTGTGGTGGTAAGTTTGTCGAAACTTTGTCTGGATCGGGGTTGGGGTTAGCTGTGAAAGTAATTGTGTCAGCAGAAACGCGATCGTTATTATTCTCTAGGGATGCTTCTAAAACTTGATTGCCAGTGTCAGTACGAACAATTACATAAAAGTCACCCACTGCATCAAACGGTACGGTGAAAGTCTTGCTAGCATTATACTGTTCGTTGGCAGCTAAGACATTAGTGCGACGGAAATCTCCCAAATAAATATCATTGCTATCCCAATTTTCATCCGCAGACAGATATACTTTGTCATACCAGAAATTACTGTTTGTTTGACCAGCACCCAAGTTTTGTACCGTCCAATTTACCGTCAAATCTTCTACTGTTAAACCTGTTGCAGAATTAACAGTAACTTCAGTAACTTGTAAATCTGGAGTTTGCCGCGTAATAGTAATTGGTTGAGCGGTAGAATTATTGTTGTCTTCAGCTGCTTCGTATACAGCATTATTAACATCGGTGACAACAAACAGGTTGTAATCTCCTACCAAATTGAAGGGAATTTCAACCAACCCATTGCGATTGTAGGAATCTTCTGCATCTAGTAAACCTTCGTGGGTAAACCAATTTAGTTTGATATCATCATCGTTCCCAACTTCTGTGTCAACAGAAAGAATAACTTGGTCATTCCAAGAAGTCGCAATACTATTACCCGTACCTTCGTTTTTAACAGTCCAGTTAACCTGGATAGCTTTACCCGCTTCTGCGCTAGTTGGTGAAATAACTTCACTGACAATTAAATCTGCTGGTTGGGAAGAAATTGTCACCGGAGTGGCATCAAACGCCGTATTATTATTGTTGTCCAGCTCAAAAACGTTGTTACTACTGTCAGTCGCGACAAAAACGTAGTAATCACCAGTTAATTGATTATCCAGAGTAAAACTAGCCGAGTTGTCGTAGGAAGCACCAGCGTCTAATTTTCCGAAATGACCGATACTTCCAAGTACCACATCTGACTCAACATCAAACTTGTCATCTACCGAAAGGTAGAAACTATCAGTCCAATAGTTATCGGGTGTCTCAGTTGCACCAAAGTTAGTGACGCGGTAATTGATAGTCAACTTGTCCCCAGCACGCGCAACTGTAGGAACATTCACTGATTCGACTTCTAAATCTGGTGGTGGGGTGAGGTTGATAGTAGTAAGTGTTTCATCAAAGCCAGTGTTATTCAATTCAAATACACTTTCAAAAACACTATCGCTAGAATCAGTACGGATGAAAAAGTAAAAGTCACCGCTGACACCAACAGGTAAAGTAACATCCTGCGTCGCTGTGTAGCTTTCACCAGCATCCAAAACACCACTATGATTCAGTCTACCAAGGCGATCATCATTATCGTCAATAACATCATCGGCAGACATGATAATCTCGTCAAACCAATTATCTTCTAAAGTACGTCCCCTACCTTCATTGGTAATAACCCAACTCAAAGACAAGCAGTTTTTGTATATACAGGAGAACGAGCTAATTCCCAATCTTCAGGGATTAAATCACCGTATCTCAAAAAATCTGGGTTCAAAATAGTCGGATTAAAATTTTTCGCCGCGATAGTAATTGCTATTTCCTGTATTTGTACTGTTTTGTTCATGATATTTTCTAACATTGTGAGTAATTAGACGAGAATAAATTTGATAGTAATGTAACAATTGCAACTTTTATGTTGAGTAAATAACTTAATCGGTAAATTTTTCATAAAGACAGCGTTACTTTATTTGCATTTACCTATTGAAAATATTCAGCCAATAATTTCTATACAAATTATGATTTTTATTGATTTGAATAAACAATAAATACTCATATTTTTTGCACTATTTTTTTAGATCAATAATTTCATTATTTACATTCTGCACCTTGGAATGTCAGACAGCACAATCACTTAAGTAGCAAAGCTTATTAAGAAATCGTTGCTTTACAAATTAATCCGACTTCAAATCAGAGATACCCCGATTGGTTCCAAACTCTCCAATAGCCTGGAGTTTGTTCTCAGTGGTGAATGTGATGCAAAGCGTCCTGACAAATACGGTATCTACACCGGATTTATCTTATACCTAGTTATATCTGACTGCAATACACAAACTGATAAAAAACACCTCACAATTGTGAGTTGGTATTTTTACTTAATCTCAGCTAAATAAATAACGCAAATCTAGCCATTGAGATACTTTGAGCCAGTACAAGTACTCAAATGATATGCAATCTTCATATTTCTTAATAATTTTAGTGACTGACTTGACTCTCAATTCAGTGTAAGTACGTATAGGATTAAATTTGGGAAAATATCTGTAACGCAAAATAGCCGTATTTACCGTTACGCAGATAAAATGCTGACTCAAAAGTTATTCAAGATACTTATTTAAACTAGCTTAACTAACTTTACGATGATGAATCAAACTGAATTTACAACAATTTATAACAAGCTTGGTGACAAATGCCGTCAAGTTGTAAAACTCAAACTTATAAATAAACCCAACAAAGAAATTGCCCAAGATTTGGGAATCAAAACAGAAGCAACTGTCAGAAAGCATTTAGAAACAGCGTATAAAAAATTTAGCGTTACCAGTGAAGATAAACGCGGTAATTGGGCTGAATTACAAATGCTATTTATGCAATTCATGCCAGAATTAATTCCCCAAATCCCTGTAGAATTTCAACCAAAATGGGTCGGGCGTACTGCCGATATCGCCAAGTTACTTTCTTGGAATACCCAAGATTATCGGATTTTAATGATAGTGGGAGAAGGTGGAGTTGGTAAAACTACTTTAGCAGAGAAATTTTTAAATCAGTGCGATTTTGACAAGCGGTTAGATATTAAAATTGCTTTGGAACAGCAAAACTTAGAAAGTGCAGAAAAACTTGTCCAGTATTGGTTACAACAAGATTTTGGTGAAGATATACCCCGCGATTTTAATAAGGCTTTAAAGTTACTTGGTGAAAAATTACGTCAATCCAAAGTTGTAGTTTTTATTGATAACTTGGAAACCGCTTTACACAATGGTTTATTTTTAGATAACTACCGCGACTATGTAGAACTATTACGAGTTTTAACAGATTCAAGAAATCAAGGTTTTACCTTAATTACTAGTAGAGAAAGATTAAAAGAACCAAATATCAGAGATATTCAAACTCAAGTTTTATCAGGTTTAACTTTATCAGATTGGCAGCTATATTTTGGTCAATCGCAACAAGAAGATACAACAGCTTTGCAAAAAATGCACGAACTGTATAACGGTAATGCTTATGCAATGAAGCTGCTGTACAGCGAAATTCAAAATCAATATGATGGAAATATTCAGGAGTTTTGGCAACAAAATAGTCAAGAATTAAAAAATATCGAACCCTTTCGCTTTCTTGTCGATAATCAGCTAAACCGATTAAACACTCATTCACAAAAAGCCTACGATTTACTTTGTCGTTTAGCAGCTTGTCGCTACCAACAGATTGAATGGCTACCCGATAGTTGCGTTAAATGTTTACTGTGGGATGTTCCAATTGAACAACAACAGGGAATCACCAGAAGATTGTATGACTGCTCCTTGGTGCAATTTGCTCACGGTAAATATCAAATGCATCCAGGAATCCGCACTGCTGCACTAACTCGCTTAAAAAGTAGTCCTCAATGGGTGCAAACTCATCGAGCGATCGCACAATATTGGTTTAACAGTAACGAACAAATTCAAACTTCCCAACAAGGATTGCAGGTATTAGAAGCATACCACCACTTTACTACCATTCAAGATTATGATTCTGCTTGGGATGTGTTGCGTCGTAGAGCAATATCAGCTTTACCAGAAGAACTATTTCTCTACTTTTTATCGTGGGGATTCATTCGGGAAATAAAGCAGCTAGCGCAAACGCTTTTAAGTAAAGTGTCGTCAGATAGAGAAGCTAGCTTGTATCGCTGCTTGGGTGATTGTCACGCTTACTTGTTAGAAGATGGCATTGAAACCGCTATATCTTATCACCATCAAGCGCAAACATCGGCAAAACAATCGGGAGATATTTGGACGGAATTTAACTCCTACAGCGATATGGGATTATGTTACTACATCGCTGGTGAATACGAACTTGGGTTAAAGACTTATCAAACTAAACTCGAATTAGCGCAGTTGCAACAATCCCCGATAATACAAGCTAGAGAAAATAGTTCTTGGTGTGAAGTCGCTTTGTTACATTCAAGTTTGGGACAAGTAGAAGAAACAGTAAATGCAATTCAATCTACGGGTGATTATTTGCAACATCCCCAAGATTTTGTTCCACCTTGGCAAGCCTGCTGGGACTTGAATATGACGGCTTTAGCCTTAAGAAATACTGGTAATTATACGCAAGCTGTAGAAACATTAGAATCAGTAATTAGCCTTGCTCAAACATTTAATTTTACCCAAGACCGCGCTCGTTGCTGGTCTACCTTGGGGGATATTTATCGTCAAATGCAGCGTAAGGAAAAATCGTTTTACTATCAAAATTTAGCAATCGAATTTTTTACCAAAGTAGGGGCAAAGTATGAATTAGGAGAAAGTTATTACTATTTGGGACAGTTGTATGGTGAGAAGAAGGAATTAAACAAAGCCAAAGAACATTATCAGCAAGCTGTGGCGATTTTTGAGCAGATGAAAACACCGCTTCAGCTGAATAAAGTATTGGCTTGTATGGATAATTAAATAGTTCGAGTTTTAAAATTGACACCACGGATAAAACTTTAACTATTATTAATCGTGGTGTAACTAAAAAAATAGCTATATATATTTACAAAGATTATCAACGCTCCTAACTATCTACCATTTTTAAAAAACTTCCTCCTCTTCTTCGTTCGCTAGTTCAGATTTAACTCCAACATTTTCCCAATCAATTGAGTTTAAGTATTCTTCATTTTTTAATTGCCATTCTCGCTCTAAACGCTCGTATTCTTCATTTTGTGCTTGAACGACACCGTGTAAAGATATGTCATCACTTTCCAACACCCCTTCAGCAACTAAATCTCCTAAATTATCGGTATCCCAAACTGAGGGTTGTAATACTACTTTTTTCGCACTATCCATAACCTGATCTCCTCAAAAAATGCTAGTTACTTAATCCTTATAATAAACAAATATCAAGTAGATATGAACAAAAATACTACTTTAGTGATAGAAACATTCTTTACTAAAGAACTACTATTCATCAATGCATAAAAACTAGATTTAAAGCAGAAGTAATGAATTAATACATATAAGATTATGGCAATTACCCTATCCCACTTCTGCACAAAAACGGGTAAACCAATTATCGCTGACAACGAACCAATCACAGAAAGAATTGAACACTGCTTGGCAGAATATTTTGCACCAAATGCCACTTTCAAGTTAGGAACAGTATATCAGGGGCTAACAACAGAAGAAGACCTCAAACAATTTACTCCCCTCGGTTTAACCCTGCAATTTGCAGCCGATAATCGCTTCTACTTTATGGATGAAGAATTGCGAGAAAAGATTTTTGACCAACCTCACTTCGGTGCTGCATACGGTTCAAATATGTTCACACCCTGTCAAAGTTTTTCGGAGCGGGAAAACTTGCGAGTCTTAGTTGTAGATGCTGAAACTGGTGAGAATGGTGGGGTGATGCCAAATTCTGAAACAATTAAGTTAGTTGGTGATGGTGATGGGAAAATAGATGCAGCGCTACACCAGTCTTTAGGTAACGAGCAAGCAACACCGTTTCAAACCCGTTTTGGTATTAAGGAAAGAGGTGCTGGGCTTGATATAAATAATGACATTAATAAAACTTGGCAATTAGGAAAAGGTACATTTGCACCACGGGATTTAAGTCAAGTGGGGAATGGGTATGATTTGGTGATTTCAACCGAGCAGCTTAAGGGAAGAACCGGGGAGGAGTGGGGGAGTGGGAGAG
>NZ_JADEWL010000151.1 GCF_015207665.1 Plectonema cf. radiosum LEGE 06105 | reverse complement strand
CCCCATCCCCTACTCCCTAAGTAAATGTTAAAATTACCAATTACATTAAGCTTTACTACTGAATATGGCAACTCAAACCCAAAATTTTCAGGTATCGGCTGTAACTACTGATGCCCAACGAGAAATGTTTCTCGATGTGCCTTTTAAGGTATACAAAAACTATCCTAATTGGGTTCCACCCATTCGCAGTAGTGTAGCCAAACAATTAAAATCAGAAAATAATCCTTTTCTGGAATACGGCGAATTTCAACAGTTTATCGCTGTTTTGCAATCGAATGGTCAACCTTTAGGTCGAATTGTCGCGGCTGTAAATCGGCGATTAATAGAAAGCGAAGCGAAAAATATCGGGATTTTTGGTTATTTTGAATGTATAGAAGATTTTGACGTTGCCAATAGTTTATTAGAAACTGCTTGTCAATGGTTGCGCGATCGCGGTATGAATTTCGTTAGAGGACCAATTAATTTATCTACTCATAATAGTTGTTTGTTTTTGGTAGATAGTTTTGATTCTCCACCAATGATGATGACACCTTATAATCCGCCTTATTATCCAGAATTTATGGAAAAGGCTGGTTATGACAAAGGTAATGACGCTTATGCTTATGATTTTCCTTTACATCTGATTTTAGATCCCAAATTTGAAAAAGGTTACAACATTGCTTGTAAATCTGGGATTAATTTTCGTCCCCTCCGCACTAAAGGAGAAGGTTTTGAGCAAGATTGTCGCAGTCTTTATCAATTGTTTACTACAACTTTTGCGAATAACTATAGTTCAACTCCTCGTAGCGAAGAAGAATTTCTCGACGAAGCCAAAGAATTACAGTCACTAGTAGATCCAGATGTGTTTCCTGTTGCTGAAGATAACGGTAAAATGGTCGGTTTTTGGATGGGTTTACCCGATTATAATATTGCTTTGAAACAGGTTAACGGTAAACTAAATTGGTTGGGAATTCTGAAATTTCTTTGGTATCGTCGGCAAATCGACCAAGGAAGAGTAATTGTGATTTGTAGTTTACCAGAATATCGCCGTAAAATGGTTCCTTTAGGTTTAATTTATTTGGGAATGCAGGGAGGAATTAAAAAAGGTAAACCTTATAAAAGAGCAGAACTTTCCACAGTTTGGGAAGATAATTCACCTTCCCGAAAATTAATTGAAGCAGCAGGTGGCAAAATTTACAAGACTTACCGGATTTACGAGAAAACATTATGAAAGCTTTAGTAACAGGTGCCAATGGTTTCACGGGTTCGCACTTGGTAAAAGCGCTACGGCAGCGCGGCGACTCAGTAGTAGGATTGGTACGCAAATCAAGCAATTTAACCAGGTTAAAAGATACAGAAATGCAATTGGTTATAGGGGATATTACCGAGCGCAATGCTCTGCGTCAAGCGATGAAAGATGTTGATACCGTCTTTCATACAGCAGCTTTCGTTGAACTTGGTTTAGTCGATGCAGCGCAAATGGAACGGGTAAATGTGGAAGGAACCCAAGCCGTTTTAGAAGTTGCTAAAGAAATGGAAATCTCGAAAATGGTATATTGTAGCACTATAGGTATTTACGGCGATACCAAAGGTAAAGTAATAAACGAAACCTTTAAAAGAACCCAGAAAAACTTTTCCTCAGCTTACGATAGTACTAAATACAAAGCACAGCAGTTAGTAGATGACTATGCTGTAATTGGTTTACCCGTAGTCAGTGTCATGCCATCCGGTATACTAGGCGCAGATGATCCTCATTTCGGACCCGTATTTAAACTATTTTTGCAAGGTAAATTAAAATTTTGGGTAGGTGGCGATCGGATTACTGGGGTAGTCCATGTAGATGACTTGGTAAACGCGATGATATTGGCAGCAGAAAAAGGTGAACGAGGAGAACATTATATAATTTCTGCTGGTGAAGTTCCCTCCCGCGAAATGTTTGAAATTATCAGTAAACAAACAGGTATTTCCACACCTGGGGAAGTTCCCCAGCCCATAGTTAGAGTAATCGGTAATATTCTTGACCCCATAGGTAAAATATTATCGTGGAATCCACCCATAGGAAAAGAGCGAGTACATTATCTGTACGACCGCTGCGTGCGAGTTGATGCCAGCAAAGCCCGTGAAAAATTAGGTTGGCAACCCCGTGGTGTATCCCAAATATTACAAGAAATTGCTACGCAATTACAATAGACATCTCCGATAAAGAGACGCGAACCCTTGCGTCTCTACAAGGGTTTTGGTTAACACATATTTCATTTCCGGGAATCTTTTAGCAATAGCTTCACAGTTAAGAAAACTACAAGGGTTTTGGTTAACACATATTTCATTTCCGGAGATGTCTAATCCGAAATGTAGAAATGTTGATAGTATCGCCCCTGGATAATCAGTGATATGAAACGCAATTATCATCCTGAGAAATTGTTAAGATAAACTACGAGACAAATATTAGTTTATTTATTCCTTCACAATCTTATATGAATCCTGTATTATTAAGTGCTTCCAGAGCAATAATTTGTTTTATCATTGCCTTCGTACTTGCGAGTTTAGTAGAATATTGGCTGCATCGTCTGATGCACGTCAATCGTAAAATTGGTGAACGTCACCGTGACCATCATCGTCGTAACGAAGCACAAGGAGTAATCTGGGAATTCCGCGATTACACAGTTGGTGCTTCGGTAGCCATGCTGTTAATGTTTCTCTATTCCTGGGATGCTGGTTTGGGTTGGTTGCTCGGTAGTTTAACTTATGCAGCATTTTCCGCATACGCTCATCAATTGCAGCATGAAAACCCCACTAAATGTTTCTGGATGAAAATGCCAGTACATTACGTACATCATAAATATGGAATGTGGGAACATAACTTTGGTTTAGCTGTGGATTGGTGGGACCATGTTTTTGGTACTTATAAATCCGTAGAATGGCTGAGTGAGAAAGAAATGGCACTATCCGAGCGAGGTTATTTACAGTTGAAGTGGTGGTAATTTTTTGAAGTATTAAGTGAGTATTGGTGCGAACCTATGGGTGTTTTTTTTGAAGGGTCATTTTTGCAGGCTGAAACGATTACTGTATATGGGTTAGAAGGCTGTTTGTTCAAAAACGAGGTTCGCACCATTGCTGAAAGTGTTTGTATGACTGGATTTGATGGGTTTTCCCAAAAATGCCCCTTGACATACCAGTGGCTCAGACAGTATTTTATAAGAGGTTCGCACTTTTGTACCTTGAAAACTAAATATAGTAAGCTCTTTAGATGCTGGCAGTTGAAATCCAAATTAATCCCTATTAGGGATTGAAACTCGTAATCACAGTCAATCGTTGTGTCATCTAAAAAGTTGAAATCCAAATTAATCCCTATTAGGGATTGAAACGTGAATAGACTTTACGAATTGAATATTCATCAAAAGTTGAAATCCAAATTAATCCCTATTAGGGATTGAAACATCATTACCGTCCATACGAATAACTGAAAGATTCGTTGAAATCCAAATTAATCCCTATTAGGGATTGAAACAAGAGATATATAACTTATATTTAATCTATTCTTAGTTGAAATCCAAATTAATCCCTATTAGGGATTGAAACTACTGACATCAACTTTTTCTTGTATTTTATTCAATGTTGAAATCCAAATTAATCCCTATTAGGGATTGAAACTATTAATTCTATTACTAGAGCGATTGATTAAATGTTGAAATCCAAATTAATCCCTATTAGGGATTGAAACTTGTCTGTCAAGTCGTTGTTATTGGTTAATAGGGCTGTTGAAATCCAAATTAATCCCTATTAGGGATTGAAACTTCACAATCACTTAAAAGTGAATCATTATTTTTTGTGTTGAAATCCAAATTAATCCCTATTAGGGATTGAAACGAAGAAATTGAAATTGATTTACCTGTGGTTGTAGTTGAAATCCAAATTAATCCCTATTAGGGATTGAAACAATCTAACTTCTTTAACTCTCCAAGCATTGTAAGTTGAAATCCAAATTAATCCCTATTAGGGATTGAAACGCCAATATCATCAAATGAAATCAATGTAATGATTGAGTTGAAATCCAAATTAATCCCTATTAGGGATTGAAACTTTCAGTTGCATTATCAATTCCACGAGCTAAAACAAAGTTGAAATCCAAATTAATCCCTATTAGGGATTGAAACTTTGATGTAAATCGGGGGTAATTTCTCTGACTAGTTGTTGAAATCCAAATTAATCCCTATTAGGGATTGAAACGTCTACTCCTAAATAGTATCGGGTACACCCGATATTGTTGAAATCCAAATTAATCCCTATTAGGGATTGAAACGGGCTTTGCCTTTTCGACGCTGTACGACAACACTAAGGTTGAAATCCAAATTAATCCCTATTAGGGATTGAAACTAATAATAGAAAGAAAGAAGGGCAGCGAGCTAAAGTTGAAATCCAAATTAATCCCTATTAGGGATTGAAACCAATACGACCATCAATAGTTAGGAACGACGACAAGTTGAAATCCAAATTAATCCCTATTAGGGATTGAAACTCGGGTATACCAAAGAACAAGCAGAGAAGTTACGCCGTTGAAATCCAAATTAATCCCTATTAGGGATTGAAACTACCTCCGATATTAATACACTACGTCTTCTAATTGTTGAAATCCAAATTAATCCCTATTAGGGATTGAAACTCTGAACTGATTAAGATGCTCAGGAATAGCAACCTGTTGAAATCCAAATTAATCCCTATTAGGGATTGAAACCAAGATTATTCTCACTTCTGTGTCCATCTCGCCTAAGTTGAAATCCAAATTAATCCCTATTAGGGATTGAAACAGGTATACCACGAAGTACAGCACATGGGAGGGTAAGTTGAAATCCAAATTAATCCCTATTAGGGATTGAAACATTTTATTTTCAGCTTGCCGTGGGTCGAGTTCTTGTTGAAATCCAAATTAATCCCTATTAGGGATTGAAACACCCTCGACTGTACCAAAACCCTCATCATCTTCTGAGTTGAAATCCAAATTAATCCCTATTAGGGATTGAAACATCAGATTTTGATGATTCCGATAGAGAAATTTTGTTGAAATCCAAATTAATCCCTATTAGGGATTGAAACGGAACCGATGAATCTTGCTTACGATTCGGTTAGGTTGAAATCCAAATTAATCCCTATTAGGGATTGAAACTTTTGTAAGAAATTCCAATTGTTCTTTTTGGTAGTGTTGAAATCCAAATTAATCCCTATTAGGGATTGAAACTTCAAACCCAAGTGCCTTGCATACGCGCTTTGCAGTTGAAATCCAAATTAATCCCTATTAGGGATTGAAACTGACACTTAATATCAGGGTGCGAAAATCGCAACAGTTGAAATCCAAATTAATCCCTATTAGGGATTGAAACGTGGTTGTGTGAGGTACTCAGTAATTGCCGTGATGTTGAAATCCAAATTAATCCCTATTAGGGATTGAAACCATCAACAATCAAATATACTTCATAAGCTAATCTAGTTGAAATCCAAATTAATCCCTATTAGGGATTGAAACAGCAGCATTAAATTTAAACATAGGTATAATTAGCGTGTTGAAATCCAAATTAATCCCTATTAGGGATTGAAACTAGAAATAGGCAAGTTTTTTAATCTCAGATTATTGTTGAAATCCAAATTAATCCCTATTAGGGATTGAAACCTCTAACAGCAGTGTTAGCATCGCAGACAGCAAGTTGAAATCCAAATTAATCCCTATTAGGGATTGAAACGTAAATGAAATAATAAAGCTCCACTACCTAAAAAGTTGAAATCCAAATTAATCCCTATTAGGGATTGAAACATCTACAGTAATTTCTACATCTACCCCAGGTGTAGGTTGAAATCCAAATTAATCCCTATTAGGGATTGAAACGTGGTTTTAATTTCTGGTGCAAAGTTCGTGCTAGTTGAAATCCAAATTAATCCCTATTAGGGATTGAAACTTTCCCGGAAGCTTTATATAATGTTTCCCTGCTTTGAGGTTGAAATCCAAATTAATCCCTCTACCGGGATTGAAACCTATTCGGTGCGTCCCTTTAACGCCAACCATATGTTGAAATCCAAATTAATCCCTATTAGGGATTGAAACTCAAATAGTTGTAACTGATGCCATTTCATAATTTGTTGAAATCCAAATTAATCCCTATTAGGGATTGAAACGAATAACCCTGAGAGATTTAACCGCATCCAAAATGGTTGAAATCCAAATTAATCCCTCTACCGGGATTGAAACACTATCCAGTCACCCATGAGACAATGAAACATATTGTTGAAATCCAAATTAATCCCTCTACCGGGATTGAAACATCGACTACATCCAACATGAGATACCCTCCGACTGTTGAAATCCAAATTAATCCCTCTACCGGGATTGAAAGCTACTAGCCCAAAAGTATTAACACTCATGAATAGTTGAAATCCAAATTAATCCCTCTACCGGGATTGAAACTTGACGCGGGAAGATTGTTTTACGGAAGCGCAAATACGAATTAAATGCGTAGCAGCTTAAACTAAAAAGTTAATTGCTTGTATCATTTAATTCTTTCCACTTTAACGTCTTGTCAGTGATAGCCGAGTACTACAGATTAGGGTGCGGAATGTAGGATAAATATGAAGTATGCTGTAGTTGTTGGTTGTTATTTTCTGGCGTTGCTGAAAAGATGTATGAAAATAATTTTGCGTGATTTTGAAATCCTTGGGAGAAGTGATATAATTACCTTCGGACACACTTAGGTAACAGGTCTCTACATTTAAAATTCATAGTTAGATTCAGCAACGCCTATTTTCCACTATCCACTATCAATTATTTAGCAATTCATCGCGCTTGCAAAACAACTAAGGTCATATCATCGCTGTTTTGTCTATCTGCACCGATGAATTGCTGAATTTGATTAAATAAACAGTCAAGAATTTCTTGTGGTTCTTTGTAATATTTACAAGCGTTGCTAAAAGCAATAATCAGGTTTTCTTCATCAAAACGTTCACCCGAAGGAGAAGCCGCGTCAGTTAATCCGTCAGTATAATAAATAATTGTATCCCCTGGCTCTAGGTATGCTTGATTGTTTTCGTATTGACTGTGAGCTTCCAAACCGATAAGCATTCCATTTGTATCCAATCGACTAACGGTTTTTGTCGCTGCGTGCCACCACAAAGGAGGATTATGTGCGGCATTACTGTAGGATAAAAGCCGCTTCTGGGGGTCGTATTCCGAATAAAACAAGGTAATAAAGCGGCTGGAATTGTCCAAATCTGCATACATAACCCGATTCAAGTTTTGCAGAATTCGGGCAGGGGAATTAAGATGTAACACTTCACCCCGTAACATTCCTCGCATCATTGTCATGATTAAACCGGCGGGTACACCTTTACCCATCACATCGCCAATCACCATAGCCCAGCGATTGGGTTCGATATCATCGCCGTCTTTTGCTTCGGCGATCAAATTATGGTTAGTAGGGATAAAATCGTAATAGTCTCCCCCGACTTGATTTGCTGGTTTACAGCGAGCAGCTAAAGCTACACCAGGAATATTTGGGCATTGACGAGGCAAAAGCCGGCGTTGAATTTCCGCACCAATTTCTAATTCTTGATCGAGGCGTTCTTTTTTACGCAATTCTACACCAAGCTGGTCGTTTTCAATTGCGACTGCGGTTTGATCAGCTACCAAACGTACTAACTTTTGTCTAGTTTCTGTCCAAGTATATTCGGGGTCTCTACTTAAAACGTATAACCATCCACGTTCTTTGTGTTTAACCAGAATTGCAGTACCAAAAGCCTGCATATCTGGTCCCAAACAACGATGCATCTGAGCATCTAACATACCAGTAGTGGTTGCTAGAGGTGCAGATGTTGGCAGGGAAATTTGACTACTAGCGGCTTCTAATGCTTTACGTATATTTTTGCGCTGACGGCTATCTTGCCAATGTAGCTGTTCTAATCGAACTTGACCGTTTGGTTTGTACAGAAACAAAGCGCTACCGTCGGCATCCGTTACCCTAGTTGCCATCAGCGGTATTAGTTCCAAAAACTGATTTAAGTTATTGAAACTTCTCAGAGCAAATCCCAAAGATGAAAGTAAATCTTGGATTTTGTTCTGCTCCCGATGCAGCCGTGCCACAAGTTCTTTGAGTGCCACGACCGGAGTGACATCTGTTGGGACACTGCTATTACTATCAGCTGGTTGGGAAGGCAGTTGAGACACAGGCTATTGTATTATATTGCTCTTTTTTAATTGACTAAACTTTAGATGATTGATACATCAAACAAAACGAACGGAAAGAATAAACCATATTTATATAAGGTTTATCAGTTTAGCAAGAGTAGAAAGACAATTAGAGTAAATTTTATAACTATTTTTTTGTGGGATTTGTTTTTTTGATTTGTATAGATTTTTTGTTTGCGGGAACTTGGAGCCAAATATCAATTTGTCCCCCGGTAGAAATATTCTTATCTCATCACAGGTCGTTAATATTTTCATAAATTTATGATCAAATCATATACCTTCAGACGTAAAAAATATACTTGCTAACTAAGAGCAGCAGTTGGCGTTTTTTTCTAGCTAGTTTTGGTTATCACCATCGGAGGGTGAGAGCCTTTAGGGGTCAGAGCTTTCATGTTAATTTTCGTTGTAAAAAATCAATCAATTAAGATGTTAATCACAGTATGACAAAAAAAACAAATTTACGTATCAAATCTAGGGAAAGTATACCCTAAGACCTTTAATTTAAAACTTAGTCAAGATACTTTTTGAATGATCATCTTTTTTTTCTTATTTTTTATGGGGATATGTTCCTAGGTACAGTTAACAGACATGACTATAATCCAGCTATATTTATATTTATATATATATGCTGTGTAAAAATATAAAGCTCACCAGTTAGTGGGGAAGATAACATATTCCCAAGATAATTTCCAATTATCGGCTTGCATGAACAAGGGAAAATACTAGGACATATAAATATGGTGTTCTTAAGGGAATTTCCTAGAGCGAATTTTCGCATCTAGTGTAAGTCTATTTTTGGATTATTGCCCGATGTAACCGATTAACAGTAAATAATTTCCCTTTGCTCAACCACTAAGCAACGCTTCTACAAACTCGTAGCTAGAAAAAGGACGTAAATCTTCAATACCTTCACCAGCACCGATAAAGCGAATGGGTAAACCTAACTGTTGTACTACTGCAAGAGCAACCCCTCCTTTAGCAGTTCCATCAAGCTTGGTTAAAACTACACCGCTAAGTTCAGCAGCTTGGGAAAAAACCTCCGCTTGTCGCAATCCATTTTGACCTAATGTAGCGTCTAGAACCAACAGTGATTCTACTTTGGCATCAGGAGCTTTTTTATGAATAATTCGCCGAATTTTACTTAATTCTTCCATTAAGTTTTTCTTGTTCTGCAATCTACCTGCGGTATCTACTAGTAATAACTCGGTTTCTCGCGACTGAGCTGCTGCGATCGCGTCAAACACAACTGCTGCTGGATCTGTATTTTTCCCTGGATTCGCAATCACTTCAACTCCGCTTCTTTCACCCCAAACCTTAACCTGTTGTACTGCGGCTGCGCGGAAGGTATCTGCTGCACCAATCAAGCATTTGTAACCCGATTTATTTGCCAAATGAGCAATTTTACCGATAGTAGTAGTTTTACCAGCACCATTCACTCCAGTCATTAACCAAATATTAAAAGTTTCTTTTTCCGGAGTAAATGAAGCGAACTTGGATGAATCTTGCAGGGGTTTATCCAAAATATCCCGGAGAATTTTTTTGAGATATGCGATACCTTCTTCTGGTGGTAAAGCTTCTTGACGCAATTTTTCCTGCAAAGAATTAATAATGAAATCTGTAGCTTCCACACCGACATCGGCTTGGAGTAACAAAGCTTCAATTTGTTCTACCGCATCCGCATTCAGAGGTCCTTTACCAACAATTGCTTTAAGCTGGTTAATTAAACTACGACGAGTTTTATCTAAACCTTGCCGTAATTTTTGCAGCCAAGTAATTTCTTCAATTGAAACATCTTCCGCACGTCTACCTTGCGCTGCAAGTACTTCTGTTGACCATAAAAATCCTTCATCAAATGCCAGTTCCGATATTTGCTCAATTTGTTGGTTAGTATCATCAGCTACTTTTGCTGCGGATTCTAGCCGTGAATTTTCTATATCGATGGCACTAGCAATAAGTCTTTCCTGCTTAGCTTCTCGTTCTAAAGCAGCTTTTTCCAAGAAAGATAAATTAGCGGGTGCTATTGGTTCGGATACATTTGCTGTTTCTAGTTCCGATATTATCTGTTGCCCTGTAGCATCTGCATCTGATGTTTCTACCGCTGAAGTAGTAGTTGCAATAGTTTCTTCTACAACTTCTTCAGATTCGGTGACTGTTTGAGTTACTTCTTGGGGAGATTCTGTGACTTCTTCAGATTCGATCACAGTTTCAGTTAGTTCTTGGGGAGATTCTGTTACTTCCTCAACACTTATTTCAGATGTTGATTGCTCAGTTGAAGCAGTTGTTTGCTGCTTTTCCTGAATATTTTTATAAGCAGCTTTCGCAAACGCTAACAAATCAGTCGCTTCTGTGGTTGGAGATTGTGGAGTTTGCGTTTCGGTTGATTCTGTACTTACTTCTTTTTCAACAGCAGTTTGCTCTTGCTTCTGTTCGGAAGAAGTATCAGAAGATTTGTTATTTTGACGACGGAACCAATTAAAAACCATTGCATCTGATAACGAAGATTAAAGGTTAAAGGTTAGAGGTTAGAGGTTAGAGGTTAAAGGTTAAAGGTTAAAGGTTAAAGGTTTAAGGTTAAAGGTTAAAGGTCAAAGGTTTAAGGTTAAAGGTTTAAGGTTAAAGGTTTAAGGTTAAAGGTTTAAGGTTAAAGGTCAAAGGTATAATAACTACTAACCACCAACTACTAACCACTAACCACCAACTACTAACCATTAACTACCAACTCCTAACTCCTTTTGTTGGTCAGTGACTTTGCGTAAAACACCATTGATAAATCGATGTCCATCTTCTCCACTGTAGCGTTTGGCTAGTTCTACCGCTTCGTTGATTGCGACTTTAGCAGGAACATCAAAAAACTCCATTTCTCCTACAGCGATGCGAAGAATGTCTCGGTCAATTTGAGCAAGACGCATTACTTGCCAATCTACTAAAGCAGCAGATATCTTTTCATCTATAACTTTACGTTCTGCCGCGATTGTTTGAACAAGTTGAATGGCATATTGTCGCACGTCTTTATCTTGATTGGCTAGCTGGATCAATTCTGGAAAATCGAGGGTAGCAGCCAACTGATTTATTGCTATCTGAGTATACCCGATTGCCTCTTGGAGCATTGTTCTAGCAGTATTTAAGTCCGCAGCGCGAGTTTGACTGGTTAAAATACGGTCGTTACTGCGCTGTAGTTCAGCAGAAGCATTTTCTAAACTATCTTGTACTTCTACTCTCAAAGTACGTACTGCTGCAAGCACTAATTTGGGTAGTTGATCTTCTGTTAATTTTTTGGGATTTACAGGTATTTGAGAAAGGCTTAATAGTGCCAGTTCGCGGGCAATTTGACGGGGTGGACGACGGTCTTGCATATCATTCTTAATATAATTCGTAATCGCAATTGGGTGCCGCCGCAAGACGGCATATCGTAATTCAGCTTAAACAAATTTAACTTGCGTAAATATTATCCTTCCTCAACAGGTATTACTTGTCGCTTTTTCTCTCGTGATTCTAGTTTGCGCTCTTTGGGAATTTCTAAAGAAGGTAGAGGTGCTGCTTGAGAAACAATACCACCAGATATTAATATTTTGAACGCTTCTTCTATGGACATTGATAAGTTCACCACATCGTTTTCAGGAACCACAGCATACCATCCCGTTGTCGGATTAGGAGTGGTGGGAATAAAAACGCTCAACATGGCTTCCGGCATTTTGGCTTGAATATCGCTGCTCACAGCACCCGTAACAAAGCCGATCGCCCATATTCCCGGTCGGGGATATTCTACCAAAATTACACGGCGAAATTTACTATTGGTATCTTTTAATAACGTTTCTAAAAGCTGTTTAAGTGTTTTATAAATCTGTCCGGCTAAGGGAATTGCTTGTAATAAGCGCTCTCCAAAATCAAGTAACCATCTTCCCGCAATATTGCGAGCCATTAATCCAATCAAAAAAATACTCAGTAGTGGTACTGTAAATCCCACCACGAAGTTCAAGAAATTAATTAATAAAGGATGTAACCCTTCAAAAGGATTTAGCTGCTTGGGTATCTGGGTAAGAAAATTGATTACCCAAGTAGCAATAGTAACTGTTAACCAAATAGTGGTTGCTAAAGGAATTATTACTAGCAAACCAGCAATCAGGTCATTCTTTAGGTCTTGCTTCCAGCGTTCGTAACCCAAGCCTTTATTCTCCTTAATCCGGCTAGTGGAATTTCTGTTATTGCTATTCATACCAGCAAATTCGTCTTATTACTCTGAACATTTGCTTTTACTTCGCCTATATTATTAATACAAAAATACTAATAAGAATGAATTCGGCACTTGATCCTAGACCCGATAATTATATTGCGACTTGTCTTTAGTTAGAGAATATAAAATGGCTGGGTGACAATAGGGAGTAGGGAATAAGGATTAGGCACTAGTAAATCGAATGACTTACTATCTGGCTTGCGTTAACTTGCCAGACGACTAATTGAATATATTAATTTATATTAAATGTAACATTTTAATTAATTTGGTGCATGGCAATTGGGAGAGGTGAGAAGTCGAGCTTTTATCTAAAAACCCGACGAATGATGCTTTTCGGTTGGGTGAGAAGTCGGGTTTTTGTAACGATTCGGTTGTGTTCGAGATATTGCTCTAAAAACCCGACGAATGATGATTGTGCTTTTCGGTTTATTCCCCTAATAATGCCAGTGCTTGATTCATCACTCGGTCAGATAAGTACATTCCGCTCAGACGTAATTGTTCTAAAACCGGACGCGCTGCCGGAATTGCCCCAAGTTGTTTGGCGTTAAGAACTATACCTAGTGTACCTCGTAACGGAATACCCAAAGCCGCAGCACAACGACGGGCTGCTAAATCATCTACAATAACCTCAGTGCCAGGTTTGACATAACCCCAGGTCAGCACGGCAGATTCTCCAGCCCCCAAATCCCAGTTTTCAATGATTGATGGGACGGGTGGTGTTTCTTTTATTACTAACCAGGGTGTGGTAGCCAGAGCTTGGGCAGTTACATCTGTTGCACCGTATGCTTGAATTTCCGTTGCTACTGCTTGGGGAACAACAATTTCTGAACTGACTATCTGCAATAGGTGCAGAAAGCCACCCTTTGTCAGAAAAATCAGCGGGGAAGTGTTAATTGCGGGACTCTCAGCCACGATTTAATTCTCTTTGTAAGTCATTCATATCTACAACAAACACATCTACTTGTTCCCGTGCAAGAGTTGCAAGAAAGTCGCGGCGGTTTAAACCTGCTATTTGGGCAGCTTTTTCCTGGGAGACTTCACCTTTTTGATACCAGTAGATAGCCGCAGCCAGACGCATATCACGAACGAAATCATCTGGGGTCAGACGACGGGTTGAGAATACTTCTTCAGGTAAGTCTATATTTACATTGGTCATAGTATTTTTAACTTAATTAATTAAAATTTTAGTCTTTTCTTTCTCGCTAATACCCGACGAATGAGGATTGTTGGTTGGGTGAGAAGTCGGGTTTTTGTAATGATTCGGTTGTGTTCGAGATATTGCTCTAAAAACCCGACGAATGAGGATTTTCGGTTAGGTGAGAAGTCGGGTTTTTGTGATGATTCGGTTGTGTTCGAGATATTGCTCTAAAAACCCGACGAATGAGGATTGTGGTTTTTTGTTGGGCGAGAAGTCGGGTTTATCCCCAATTACCAATTACCAATTCCCAATTCCCAATTACCAATTACCAATTACCAACTCCTAACTCATAACTCCTAACTCTTTTTCCCCTTCCAAGCTGGGTGTAGGGATGTGTTTCATTTCCCAAGCTTTGAGTACGATTAAATATTCATAAAAAGCTTGCAGGGTACACCAAGCAAATCCGGCTCGTCCGTCTAAACAGCCTCCAAGCAGGAAGTACATATAAAAGAACCGCAGCAACGGTCTTCCTGGCATCCGTAATGATAAGTTTTTCAGAGCGCGGCGACGTTCTACTTCTGTTTTACCGAATAATAAGTCCCGCCAATTAACGTTTCCTTTTTCTAATTGATACAAAGTCTCTCTAGCTTCGTCCGTAGAATAACGGTTATGTTTGTCAATCCATCGACTCAAGCCTTTACCGGAAGTGTAATGAGGATAAGTTTCTTTTAAAAAACTGGTATTTCCTTCACAAACTTCTCTTTCAGTATGACCGTAATCTGTAAACCAGACTTTACCGTGACGGAAAAGACGCAATTGGTAGCGAGGATATTGAGTACTGCGGCGAATCCAGGTATTCATAAACATTACCCGCTCGGCTGCGTAATAGCCGATGTAGTCTGGATTCTTAGTTGCTTCCACACATTCCGCGAACAATTCCGGTGTCATCCGTTCATCCGCTTCGAGAATATACACCCAGTCATATTTCGGGGATATATTTTCTAACATCCAGGTACGTTGTTTCCCGTGACTTTCAAAAGCGTGTTCCACAACGCGCACCGGATATTCATTTGCAATTTCCACAGTGCGATCGCGACTGATCGAATCCACTACAATAATGTCATCCGATACCATCGCTGACTCAATACAAGCAGCAATATCCAACTCTTCGTTATAAGTCAATATATAAATAGTAATCATGTATTAAAAGTTAGGAGTTAGGAGTGAAGAGTGAGGAGTTAGGAGTTAGGAGTTAGGAGTTGGGAGTTAGGAGTTAGGAGTTAGGAGTTAGGAGTTAGGAGTTAGGAGTTAGGAGTTAGGAGTTAGGAGTTAGGAGTTAGGAGTGAGGAGTTAATTGCTCCCCATCTCCCCATCTCCCCATCTCCCCATCTCCCCATC
>NZ_JADEWL010000313.1 GCF_015207665.1 Plectonema cf. radiosum LEGE 06105 | reverse complement strand
TGAAGTAGTTACGATTTAATCTGACAGTTAGGATTACCTTTAAGTGACCAAACTAAAGTATAATCCTAAAAACTGTCAGAATGAAAACTGAAACAAAGGTAATCAAAACTAAGGTAGGACTGCTCAAATTAGCTGAGCATTTGGGTAATGTTTCTCAAGCCTGTAAAGTATTTGGCTATAGCAGAGATTCATTTTATCGCTATAAGCAACTGTACGATGAAGGTGGCGAAATGGCTTTGGCTGAATTGAGCAGGAAAAATCCCAATCCCAAAAATAGGATTGATCCTGCTATTGAAGAACGAGTAGTTGCTCAAGCTTTGGAAAACCCTGCATTAGGTCAGTTACGCACGGCTAATGAGCTCAAAAAGGAAGGTATTTTTATTTCTCCTTGTGGAGTACGTTGTGTATGGCTGCGCCATAATCTAGAAACGTTCAAAAAGCGGTTGAATGCTTTGGAAGCTAAAGTAGCAGAAGAAGGCATTTTACTCACTGAATCCCAGGTTGCTGCTTTAGAAAAAGCGAAAGTTGAAAAGGAAGCACATGGGGAAATTGAAACTCATCATCCCGGATATTTAGGCGCCCAGGACACTTACTATGTGGGAACTATCAAAGGCGTTGGTCGGATCTATCAACAGACGTTCATTGATACTTACGCAAAAGTGGTTCATTGTAAGCTGTATGACC
Organism: Plectonema cf. radiosum LEGE 06105; assembly: GCF_015207665.1. Lineage (GTDB taxonomy): Bacteria > Cyanobacteriota > Cyanobacteriia > Cyanobacteriales > Nostocaceae > Rivularia > Rivularia radiosa_A. Next base: position 645 of record NZ_JADEWL010000313.1, on the reverse strand, counting down.
GTAAAAATGCACTAGTCGCTGCTGATCTGCTCAATGATCGTGTAGTACCCTTTTACGATGAATATGACATCCCGTTGCTACGCGTATTAACAGATCGGGGTACTGAATACTGCGGTGCTCGTGAGCATTCCCGCGGGGACCGCATGAGTATCAGCTTTATCTGGCTGTGGAGGATATTGATCATTCCAAAACAAAGGCAAAGAGTCCACAGACCAATGGGATTTGTGAACGTTTTCACAGAACAATTCAGGATGAGTTTTATGCTATTGCATTTAGAAAGAAGATTTATTCTAGTATGGACCAATTGCAAACTGATCTGGACCTATGGCTAAACTACTACAATGGGCAAAGAACTCATACGGGCAAGTATTGTAATGGACGAACCCCTATGCAAACCTTCCAGGAGGATTTAGATAAAGCCAAGGAGAAAATGCTTTCACAATTGTCCGATAGATTTAGTAAATTACCTGAGGCTGGTGAAGCGGAAGCAAGCAATGGTGGAGACCAACTTGCCAGGAATAGCCAGTCCGACCGAAATGAAAACGGGGCTAATCAAGCCCCGTTTCTACAAAACATTTTGGGAAGTAATCCCTAAAAAAACTCATCTTACAATCCCAACTGTCAGAGCAAATCTAAACTATTACA
>NZ_JADEWL010000150.1 GCF_015207665.1 Plectonema cf. radiosum LEGE 06105 | reverse complement strand
TAAGAGACAGGGTTGGGGGTGGGGTTTTGTACCCCACTAAGGTGAGAACCGCTATATAGTTTCTGTGTCTAGTTTTAAGAAATTAGTTTGTGATGTGGTTTAGAATCATTACAAATCCCCATGAATGAGGTGAGTAAGGGTAATTGCGACGGTGGTTTTTGGTTGTCGAGGTGTGGGTGTTGCGGATTTTGGGGGAAGGTTTGTTTTTGATCAAAATTGAATTACAAGTTCATCTCAAAGCAGATGATAGGATGGAAAGGTAATTTGGGTTTTCGTTTTTTTGAGAATAAAGGTTTATGTTACAAACTTTTAGAGCTACTTTAAAAGGAAATTCTTTGGAATGGGGTGAGGATGTTCAGTTTTTGTCTGGGACAGATGTGAAAGTACAAGTATTGGTGACAATTTTAGAGGAAGAGATAATCCCAGTAGATAGTGGACGCGGTAAACGTATGGCAGCAGTGTTAGAAAAGTTAGCGCAGGCACAAGCTTTTGCTAATATCGATCCAGTTGCTTGGCAGCGAGAGACACGACAAGATCGAGAACTTCCTGATCGAGGTGAATAATGCTTTTGGATAGCAATATTATCATTTACGCAGCCCAAGTGGAAAATGTAATGCTGCGTGAATTTATTGCCAAGCATGAACCTGTTGTTTCGGCTTTGAGCTACGTTGAAACTTTAGGGTATCACCGTTTGCAGGAAATAGAAAAGCAATTTTTAGAGTAATTTTTCACGGTATCACTAATTCTTCCTATTTCTCAACCAGTAATCGAAGAAGCTGTAAAATTGCGGCAAATACAAAAGATGAGTTTAGGCGATGCAATTATTGCAGCAACAGCATTGTCTTATAATTATCAACTGGTTACACGAAATATTAAAGATTTTCAATGGATTGAGGGTTTAAAGTTATTAAATCCTTTTGAGATTTGAACCCGATCGCACTACCAAAAAATCCACATCATCAAACGCGATGGTCGAAGACCGCTCCTTTGGAGCATCGCATATCCCAAAACAACCGCGATAAGCAAAGCTTAACGCCAAAGGCGTATCGCAACCCAACAAAACTAAATGCGATAAGCGCAGCTTAATGCCGGGTGCATATCGCACTCCCCACAAACCAAACGCGATTCCTGCTCCTAGCTACCCTACGGGAACGCTAGGAGCGAACGCTAACGCATACCCAACAAAACCAAACGGCGATAAGCGGAGCTTAAGCTTAATGTCGGAGACATATCGCATTTCTCACAAAATACAAACCGGACTTTTCCGAGAAATGATATTCAGCTAAACTTAAAATATATATTAGGATAATATCATAACTATGAGCTACCACAATATCATTACAATTGAGCCGGACAAGCGCGGTGGTAAGCCTTGTATTCGACGTATGCGGATCACGGTTTATGATGTTTTGGGCTGGTTGGCTGCTGGAATGTCTCATGAGGAGATTTTAGACGATTTCCCTGAGTTAACACAACAAGATATAAAAGCCTGTTTGGAATTTGCTGCGGATCGAGAACATCGTCTGATTGCTGTAGCGAGTGACGTTTGAAAATACTATTCGACCAAAATTTGAGCCGGAAATTAGTTAAAAGGCTAGTTGATATTTTCCCGAATGCTAGTCATGTTCAGTTTCATGGACTCACACAAGCAAGTGATACTGAAATTTGGGAGTTTGCGAAAAATCAAGAATTTTGTATTGTGACTCAAGATGCAGATTATGCCGAACGCAGTCGCCTTTATGGTTCTCCCCCCAAGATAATATGGCTGCGTTGTGGAAATGCACCAACTAGTCAGGTCGAGTACATTCTCCGAACTGGAGTAGAAGCAATTCAAGAGTTAATGCATAATCCAGTGCTTGATTGTCTTGAACTTTATTAACTCAAAGTGTGGATTCATTGTATTAAATTAGCGATCGCAGTTCTTTAACTCACTCCGCGATCACAAATCCCAAAAACCCAAATCGCGATAAGCAAAGCTTAACGCCAAAGGCGTATCGCAAATCCCCAAAAACCAAACACGATCGCACACCCCATCAAACAAAACACGATCGCACTCCCCACCAAAACCAAACGCGATGGTCGAAGACCGCTTATTGTTAGTAATTCAGAAATTGAAAGGTTAGAAAAATCGAACTATAGCGTAGATTTTGCGGATTTTGTCAAGTGTTTCTTAGGAGGCAAAGTTACCGATTGTTTACCACTTTCGGTTTGTTTTTTGCGCCAATCTGCAAACATTGCTGTAATCTCATAATTGAATGATTTAGCGTATTCCTCGCGATATTTATATATTTCTTCTAATATTTCATTTGTGAGCATTTTATTCTCCGAGCATTTCGTAGGGGGTACAAATTGTTGGTAACTCATATCCAAAGTCGTAGCATATTCGTGCGAGTTTTTTTTGGATGTGAGCGTTGGCGATATGCTTACAATTCCAGGTTAGCAAATAATCCATGCCGTGGATTGTGGCGATCGCAATATGGGCTGCGTCGTTTGCGGCTTTTGGGGGAAGGTTTGTTTTTGATAAAAATTGAATTACAAGTTCTTCGGCTGCTTCGGTAGGTTCTAATAATCTTAAATCCTGTAACAATTCTAATCTTTGCGATGCAATTTCTGAGTCTCCTAATGCGGCTTCGTCTAATACAATTTGTGAGGCGTAGAGGTCTAAACTTATGCGATAATTATTCCACCAGTCTCGCGTGACTTCAATATTCGCCGCAAGTATCAGATTTTTGGTCGATCGCGCTGTTAAATAGCCAAATATACTTGTTTCAACGTAAACTGTTTCGTTCATATCGAATAATCGATTAACTGTTGAAATCTTAAGTCAATTTTGTTCAAAAAGCGATGTCATTTGGATAAAAACGGCTCTCTTGTTCCTATTCTTTTAAAGCTGGCTCGAATCTGTATGGGTTTTCATACAGTTGTGGGTTTGAGCGCCAAGTTTAGATTACAATTACTTTGTCTTGCTGTGGTTTGCTGCAATGAGGGTAAGATTTTTGAAGTTTAATCGGGTATGGTTAGTATGGTTGGTTATCGCGGCTTTACTGTTGATTAGCTTTATTCCGGTGCGGATTGCTGTGACTTTTCGTCAAGTACCGACTCCCCAGGCTATTTTTGTATTGGGAGGTGATTTTGCTCGGACAAGGTTTGCTGGGAAGTTTTGGCTGTCCCGTCGGGATTTGGATATTTGGGTTTCTGATTTTCCTCAGTATTTAGATGAACATCAGCGGATTTTAAGGAAGTTTGGTGTCTTACCTTCTCAGTTACATTTGGATGGTGCAGCTACTGATACGGTGACGAATTTTACGACTTTGGTTGATGATTTTGTGGCTGATAATTTACACCATGTTTATTTGATTACTTCGGATTACCATATGAGGAGAGCAAGGGTTATTGCTAGTGTTGTTTTTGGTAGTCGGGGGGTTGTGGTAACGCCGGTTGCGGTGGTTTCGGGTAGGGATGAGGATGAGTCCTTGGTGCGGGTGTTGCGGGATTTTGGGCGTTGTTTGTTGTGGATTGTGAGTGGGAGAAGTGGGGCTAGTTTGAATCCGCGTTTGGATTGATCTTTATCTACTTAAAATCTGATGATACAGTTGTTCAATTTGATTAGCTGCAAAATTCCAACTGTGGTTATCAACTACGTATTTTCTTGCTTGATGTCCTATTTCTCTAACTTGCAAAGAATTATGTAGTAATTCAATTGTTTTTTGTGCAAAATCTTCTGGAGTGTCTGCTACAAGAATTTCCTTGTTAGGTTTTGCTTTTATACTTCCAAGTCCAAGATTTGTAGTAACTACAGGTAATCCAGTTGACATTGCTTCTAAAATTTTATTCTGAATTCCAGAACCAGACTGCATTGGTGCAACTGCAACATTTGCACTTCTTAAAGTGTCTGACATAGATTTGACAAAACCTGTGACTTTAACTCCTCTTGTTTGTCCTAAACTTTTAACTTCTTTAGAAGGGTTTGCTCCAGCAATTACAAAGGAAACATCAGGAATTTTTTGTTGGATAATTGGTAGACAATGCTCAGTAAACCACTTTACAGCATGAATATTAGGCGCATAACTCATATTTCCAGAAAAAATGAGTGTGGAATTTATTGGGTATTGCTGTTGTTGTTTAAATAATTCGGTATCAATTCCATTTGGGATAACTTGCACATTTTGACCAGGAATTAATTTTGCATCCTTTTCTGAAACAACTACAATCTGTTCAAATGATTTATGTAGATTTTGTTCGTAGTGTATGATTCTTTGTAGTTCTTCTTGAAGAATGTTACGCACTGGGAAAGACTCTAATGCGATACGCCGCTCTAAATTCAGTTGCATAGAGTCTATGAGTTCTATAATTTTTGGCGTAGATACATCTGTAAAGTAAGGAGCTATTCTTAATAAGAACAGATGTATGACATCAAAATTATTTGTAGATAAAATCTGATTAACTTTGTTTCTAAAGGTATCAGAATAATAATAAGATACTTGTAAAGGTAAATATGAAAATACTCCTTTGGCAAGATTGAAAAATGATTGCCATTTAGGAATTTTAACTGTATGAATATTTTTACAGTAAGTTTTAATATATTTTATATTTTCTAATTCTTCAGAGTTTTGATAAAAGGTTAGTAATGTGATTTCATGTTGCTGACTGAGGGTACGAAGACGATGATAAGAAACAACTTGGTCACCTTTTAAGGGAGGGTAAGGAAATCTTGGGGTTACAAAAAGTAGCTTCATTATAAATTTGTATCAGTTCAAATTGATTGGTATATTGCCAAAGTTTCCTCAGCCATTCTGCGCCAAGAGAATTGTTTGGAGCGGGTTAGTCCGCGTTGAATGAAATCATTTTTCAAAGCATGGTCAAATAATAATTTATATACTGCTGCTTCAAGTTCTTCTTGATTAGTTGGATTTATTTGTAATGCAGCATCTCCCACAACTTCAGGAATAGAAGTTGTGTTGGAAGTTATTACAGAAGTACCGCAAGCCATTGCTTCTAAAGGTGGAATACCAAAACCTTCATATAGAGAGGGATACAAGAATATAGATGCACTATTATAAAGACATATTAATTCTTCTTGAGTAACAAAGCCTGTAAAGAGGACTTCATTTTCAAGGTTTAATGAATAGACAAGCTCATAAAATTGGGATTTATTCGGGTTAGGTATTCCAACAATAATTAATTTTTCATCAATTTTCTTCTGGTTTTTTAGGTTTGCAAAGGCTTGGATAACTAGTTTTGTATTCTTGCGAGGGTCAGTACCACCTAATGTGAGTAAATAGTTTTTATCGAGACCAAAGTTATTTTTTACAGTTTCAAGTGCTGTGTTAGTCTCAAGCAGACGAAATGCAGAATCTGCTGCTTCATATGTAGTTTCAATAGAATTTTTCTTAAGATTCGGAAAGTGATGCAGAATATCTTGTTTAGAATAGTTAGAAACAGAAATAACTTTGGAAGCATTTTTAATAGTGTTACTTACCACTACACTTCTATATATTCTACCGAGCCTTTGATACATAACCTTGGACTCAGCTAGTAAAGAGCGTTTTTTGAGATACATTACATCATGAACAGTAACTATAAGCTTTATATTTTTGTTTAGGAAAGCTGGAGCAGTGTTAGCTGTGCAATGAAGTATATCTACACCATCTTTTATCGCTTGCTTGGGTAAAGTTAGCTGTTCCCATAGTAGGTAATTTGCTGGAATTATTTTTTTTGTAATAAAGTTAGGATTCTGTGGTAATAATTTTTCTGAATCTAAGCAATCGGTATAAAGAATATACGGGTTTTTTTTATCTACTTCCGCTAGAGCTTGTATTAAGTTTAAGGTGTAGTTTCCTATTCCTCTACGATTTTTTAGGGCAAAACGGGTATCAATTCCTATAATCACTTCAAACAAATCCTTTCAATTATTTTATTTGTAATCAAATTTTATGATGACACTGTTAGTTTTCTTTTTATACCTTTATCACTTAGTATAATAGCAAGTATTAGCCAACCAGCAGGTAATGATGATACGGAGTTTAAGTAAAGAGTGAAAATACCAACACCAAAACATCCTATTGAATGAGGAGAAACATAATATTTTTTCAGATGTGGTAGCAAAAAGCTGAATAACATATAAGTGAATGCAACTAAACCTATCAACCCCAAATCAAATGCGACTAAGCTAGCGTATGAATAAGGCTTTGAATCGTCTATATTATATAATACATGACTAATTGGACTGTCCTTAAAAGCGTTCAAAAAGTGAATAGACCATGAACCCAATCCGGAACCAAATCCGTAAGAATTAATCGCATTTAAGTAACCAATATAGACACTAATTGAACGTCCACTTCCAAGACTAACTGTTAAATCAATTAGTTCATTTATATTAAAAATATTAAAATCTGTAGAATTAATAATTGTAATGACTTCTGATACTCTCGATGTAAATATTTTATCTATAAAAAAGTAAAATAACGATAATATTATTATAAATGCTAGTATAGAAATGATTATTAAAGATATAATTTTATGAATTTCTTTGAAAGTTAATTGTTTAAATATCTTCAATGGAAGAAAAGATATTAAATAAATAAATAAATATAAAAAAACCGAACCAGAAGCATTGAAAATAAACATTAAAAAACAGGCAAAAAGCATAAAATAATACTCATTTTTTTTAAATTTATCGATTTTGTAGAAGAATATAGAGAATAAAAATATCATAATTAAAATTTGAGCAGCATATGAAGGCTCAGGAGATAGGCCTAAAACACCTCTAGTTCCACCAAATGCTTTTTCTAAAAATCTAGGTATCAATATACTAAGAATACTACTTAAACCTGAATACACAAGAGCTGGCGGATAAAATGCCTGCAATAAGCTTATTAAAAACCATGAGTATATAGATATCCTAAATATGTTAATCGATATATTTTCTAAGTTGTTAATTAAAGCTACAAATATTACAAGAGGTGATATCAAAATTATTAATGATTCTAATATACTTTGGATAGATGGACTGTTTGTTGGTTCAACAATAAACATGACAACAGCAGTTATCAAGTAAATTAATATGATCGATAAGTATATAATTATTGGTGTTATTAATAATCTTTTATGTTTGAAAATTATTAAATATAGCAATGCGGGTATAACAGCTAAAGGTTGAACCTCTCCACCCAAAAATGGTATAAGTTTAAAAAAAGGAAAGAAACATAAAATAAAAGTTAAATTTATTAATCGTCCAGAAAAAACATTTAAGGTCTTGTATTCTGATTTTACTGACATATTTCACAATTGAAACTAATAAATGTACAGGGCAAGCGCATCTCAAAATACAGATTTGCCAGTCGCGTACTGTCTAAATCTATATACTGATACAAATGTCTTAAAGTCTGGGAACTCCGATTTTGAAATTGATCTAAAATCCACCATGCTTGACCTTGAACTAAAAATAACATGGTAAGAGGAATTAATATAGCATATAAATTACGATTGCGTCGTCGAATAATTTCTCTAACAATTAGAATTCCTAGAAGAGCAAATTGTATATATAGCCATATCCAATCTAAGAATAACTCACTCATATAAACTGTCTTGTATCAAGAACTATAAAACTGTTTACATCGTTTTGATAAAATAGCTAAAACATTATAAAAATTAATATTATGAATCCTATTTTAAAAGATGACTACAATCAAAAATGTTTTTTATATATTAATTATTAAAAATAATTTCATTTGCTCCCTGAATTAGCCAATTTAAATTTCTAGGTTCCTTTCGCAGTATTGAGTCTATGAAACCAAATATTTTACATTTCGAGATAGCAAATCTATATTTTGTAAAATCAATATTTTCAGTAACCTTTACATATTCTTTTTCACTTCTAAAAAAGTCGTAAAATAAAGTCGATACAAGAAAACGTATTAACCAATAAAATTTCATTTTATAATTAAAATACCTTAAACCTATACCTACTGCATAACCAGTACCATAAGCATAACCTAAAGCATTTTTAGCAGGCTTTTCAGTTGCAAATAAGGAAGGATGTGCTATCAATATTTGTGGAAATAATTGTATTTTATTTGTCCGAGAGAGAATCTTTGCAAACAAAATAAAAGCTTCTCCGGATAAAGCAGCATGATTTGAGCCTGTACCGATATCGCAAAATCCTCCTAATTCTAAAAATAACTCTCTCTTAATAATTAAGTTCCATTCAATAACCATTCGTGTGAAGTTTTTATAATTAACTTCAACAGTATTATCTGGCCAGTGAGAAATATATTTATTATTATTAATTTCTCCTCTCTGAACTATGACTACATCTGGTGCATTTAATAAATTAACAATGAGTTCTTCGATAGCAGTAATTGGGGAATAAACAACAGCATCATCATCCAAGAAAAAGAGATATTCTCCAGATGCAAGTGATGCTCCGATATTTCTAGCTTCAGGTGCTGGAATTGGTTTAATTCTTACGTGTTCAACTAATTTAATATTAAGTATATTCTTAAATGTATCTATTGCTTTCCCTGATTGATTAATCAATACCATTTCTATTTGTTCATTGTTCAAATTTTGAAGGGAAATAAATAGTTTTTCTAAGTGTAATTCAGGTTTGACAGCAGGTACAATAAGCGAAAGTAAAACTGGAGAATTTCTTGATTCGTTCATTTAACTGTAACTCCCTGATTTTCTAATGCATTAACCTGATATTTCTTCATGAGACGCTGCTTCCTTATAGCTGTGGCTTTTTGCTTTCCGAGAAAAGAAATCAATAGTTTTTCATACAAGTAGTACAAGAATAATTGTCGGATGTATAAAATTGATGCACCATATAAAAATGGACTTTTTAAATTCACATGAGCTTTGATACACTCTAATCTTGAGTTCACAATCTTACTATCGCTAACTCCTCCAGTTTGAAAGTATGCCACTACACCATCTAAGTAATGAAATTTTGCGCCAATTAAGAACAAAGATAGTATGTAAGCATAATCTGAAGCAAATTTGTAATTGAGATTGTATAAGCCATGATTTAAGTATGTACCTTTTGTAATAAACATAGCTTGATGACAGATAGTCATTGAGTATTTCAATTCATCAATATTTGCAGGTGATTTTATTGTAATGTTGGCATCTGTATAGGTAAGATAAATATCTCCATAATAAATAGATAAGCTATCACTAGGGATGTATTTTTCAGCTAATAATGAAAGTGCATTTGGTAGGTACGTATCACCTGCATTAAGTAAACCTATAATTTCGCCAGATGAAAAGGCTATACCTTTATTCATTGCATCATAAATACCTTTATCTGGCTCACTTATCCAATAGCTAATTTTGTCATTATATTTGTAAATTATATCCAAAGTTTCATCAGTCGATGCACCATCGATAACAATATATTCAATATTTTTGTATGTTTGACTTAATACACTTTGAATAGTCTGTTCAAGTGTATTTGCGCCATTAAAAACAACAGTTATGATACTTACTAGCGGCTTATCTCGTGTAATTTCTTTGCCGAAATTAGTACTAACTCGTATACCACCCTCTTGGCGATTAGGGTGTGGTAGTTTGTTGCAATAGTCTTTAATGCTTGGTATAGACATATCAAGTTTATTTTTAGTTTAATAGTTGTAATACCATTTCTTTATGAAGATACGTTTATTAAATCCAATTTATGTGTCAATGTATCTCCAGCATTGAGAAAATTAAGCCAATCACCTGATGAATACAGTAAACACAAATAAAATAAATATAATACTTGCTTTATATTTTATTTTAAAAATTTTTATTTAAGACACTTTCATATATTGAAAGATAACGACGCGCTTGTATTTCTAGCGTAAACTCGCGCTCAACTTTCTCACGACCATGATAACCTAATTTGCAATCTTCACTATCTTTAGCTTCAAGTACCCAAACAATTCCTTTCGCTAAATCTTCTACATCAAAGGGTTTGGCTAAGTAGCCATTTATCTGATGATCGACAATATCTTTTAAACCAGTAGCGTTAAATGCAACGACTGGAGTCCCACAAGCTAAGGATTCCATTGCTGTTTTCCCAAATGCTTCTTGAATTGATGGTGTAACAGTCACATCAGCAGCAGAATAGGTTAAAGCTAGCGTTGTGTCATCATGTAGTTTTCCTACATAGTGAACTTTCATACCTAAATCAATTTCTTCCTTTGGTTGCCCAGAACCGAATACGACTATTTCTTTCGATTCACTTAAACCATTACTGGATAAATGTTTTAATGCTGGTATTAAGTATTGATATCCTTTTCTCTTATCTGTTACTGCATTAATAGCACCAAAGAGAATAATTTTTTTATCTAAAGGTAGATTAAGTATTTCTCTGGCAATTTCTTTTGGAATCGGTTTAAACTTTAGTTGATCTAATGCATTAGGAATAACCTCTATTCTTCTATCTTTGAAAAGACTACTATTACTAGCACACTCTGCTAGCCAGTTACTAATAGCAACAATTGTAATATTTAAGTCTTGCCAAGATTTTTGTTTCCGTTGCCATAGTTTTCTAGAAATATCATTTTCTGATTCTGAACCTAATTGTGGACAAGCTCCACAATTAACTTTATATTTTTCACAATTACCAGCATAATGACAACCTCCTGTAAAAGCCCACATGTCACGCAATGTCCATACAATAGGTTTATTAAAACGAGCCAGACTTTCTGGTTTTAAAAAGCTACCACAAACCCAATGTAAATTAATAATATCTGGATTTATATTTTCTATTTGTCGATGAACTTGAGCAGATATCCAAGATGAAGAAAAGACTGTCTTATGTCTATTTGGATAAAAAAACATTGGAATACTATCTATAGTAGGTCTTATTAAGTTCCAACCTTTCTGGAATTTAGATTTTTCTCCAATCACAGTAAAGTCATCACTCTTTTTCTGAGCTACAAGCATAGTTGAATCAACACCTGCTTTTATCATGCCTTGATGAAGCCAATATGCTCCCCGTGCTGCTCCACCGTTGATGTCATTCGTGCTGAGATGTAGAATTTTCATTGATATTCATAGATATTCATAGTTATTAGTTTGGAATCAAGTAATTTATTCAAATAATTTAGGTAGTGAAAGTCTTATTAGTTCTTCCAATTGCAATACCGCCATCTATGAAAAATCTGTCAAACTGAATTCCTGTTAAAGTTTTCCACTTCTTTATTATTTCTCTTTCTCCAAATCTATTAATATCATCTAAGGCAATCGAATAATCTTTAGCAAAATAGGATCGAAAGAAAGGTACTGCTGGATATCTTGAATATTGAATTTCTTTTAAATAAGCTAATGGTCCGTCTACTATTAGAAAGTCAATGTCAAGATTATCAATTTGATTTCTAATTATCTCTTGATCATACCAAAGTAAATCGCCTATACTCAAATCTGATTTTGCCAGAGGAGCATTTATTAAGGTTACATATTCTGTTAAACCTAATTCATCTATTTGTTGCTTGAGTATAATAGACCATTCCTTATCATTCTCAATGGTGTATAAATGTCCTCCTTTCATCTTTAACATTTTAGCTATAAATATTGTAGAAACTCCTCCTCCGCACTCTACAATACAACGCCTTTTATATATTAAAATTTCGTTGAGTATTTTAACCATTCCACTTGGTCTGATAGCAGATTCAGACCAAGGAATATATAAATCATGCAATGGTCTCAAATACTCCATAGCTAGCTGATCTTTAGCTGCTACTAATAAATCCATGAAAATTGTACGACGAAGCCGATTAATTACAAGCATTATTTCATCCTTAAATAATATATTTATATGAGACTTGTTGCAAATAGTTATTGACCATGTATCTGTTCACATTGAATTAGTCAAAAAATTATTAACATCAGATAATATCTATTATTTTTGTCTGAAAGATTGGAAAATATTAAGATAAAAATTCTTCATCTCAAATAAATAGAACATAGTGAGTATATATATAGTAATCATAGCCATAAAGCTAGCTAAAATTGTAATTATTAATGGTAACTTCAAGCCAATCACAGTCTTGACAGCAAATGTAGCAATACTTCCCATAAGTGATGCTATTAATGGTTTTTTAATTACATTTAGCAAGTCCATTAAAGTAATACTTGTTCTCTGTATTGCATAGTACATGGCTGGTATACTCAGAAAAATTAGTGCTATCGCATAGCAAAAAGCTACACCTTGAGCTTTATAAGGCAAGCCAATCAAAAAAGAACAAACCAGCAGGATAGAAATTGTTCCTCCAAACTTTAACATTAAGCTTGTCTTTCCAGTCGCCATGTAAAGCCAGCCAGAAGTATTATAAATAGGCTGAATAATAGCAGATAAACTTAATGCTTGGAAGATCACAGCAGCCTCATACCATTGTGGACCAAGAATAAAGATAATAATCTCTTGTGCCATTACCATCATAAATAAGCTACTTGGGATAGTTATAAAAACTATAAAAGATAAAGCTTTTAAATAGTATTGTCTAAACTTCTCTGGCTCTTCTTGTAAGCGACTTAAAGTAGGAATAACAACATTAGCAATAGGTGCGTTAATCTGGCTAAGGGGTAGAACCATTAATTGATAAGCTTTCGCGTACAGCCCTAATTCTTGAGAACCCCAATACCTTCCGATTAAAATATTATCCAGATTTCTAGCAAAGTAGTTAATAATAGTAAAACCAGTGAGATTTCCCCCAAAAGCCAGCATGGAGCCGACACCGAATACTCTCCTTGGTAAACCTGGCCGCCAAGAGCAGATAATCCAATATCCTACTGTACTAACAAATGATATCACGATTGGTAAAATTATCAGTGCCCAGTAGCCAATACCATAGAAAACAGAAACTATTGCAGCAAAAACCCCTGATAGCATAGAAATAATATCATTCACCATCAAGGCTCTATACTGCATTTGACGATTGAGCAATGCAGAATGCTGAACTCCTAACCCACTAAGAATAAATCCAGAAGCTAAAGCAATCGTAATCCAAATCAGACGAGGTTCTTTGTAAAACCAGGCAATTCCTGGTGCAAGCGCAATAGTCAAAAGTGCAATCGCAATACTTAAGGCTACATTTACCCAAAAAAGTGTACTAACTTGTTCATGATTTATTTCTTCCTTCTGAATCGTAGCCATCGATAGACCCAAGTCTTTGAAGATGCTGACAAATCCAATTACCGCAGTTACCATTCCAACTAAACCATAATCTTGTGGTGTTAGTAACCGAGCCAGTATGACATTAGAACCCAAGGTTAAGATAAACTTTAAAGCTTGAGCAGTCATTGTGATGACACCACCACGAACTGAACGCCCTTTTAGATCAGCTTTTAAATGATCTGTACAAAAATACTTGTCGCTCTGGTGATTAGAAGAAATATTTTTCATTACTTTGTGAATTAACTATCACCCAATCTTCAACCCTGGAATCTTCCCATCCCCATCAAACTCCTTCTTCCCGTAATAACCCTTCGTATAGCAAGAACCTAGGCTATGTGCATTGTTGAAATTTAGCCAGATGGGAATTAACTCTTTGGTGATGGGGGTGATGTTGGGTTACGCTGTAGCTCCACCCAACCTACTACTAAATGATCATCTCAAGACTTCACGCCCGTTAATTTTTTAAGGTTTGTTAGCACAGCGTGTCCGTTAGGACATAGCCCCCGGATTTATCCGTGGATTTATACTCTGTAGAAGCACCATTATTTATGGGGAATTAATTACGAATTACGTTCGCGTAAGCGTCTCCCGAAGGGAGAAATTACGAATTATACTCACTCCCCGCGCATGTTTGAGTGTAAACTCACCCACCGCAGGATTACCCTGTGGATAGGGTACTCCACCGACCTGTAGCCAAAGTTCAGGAGGAGCCACCCTCACATCATAAGTGCTACCATTCCTCTTGACATGAAACCACTTACTTTCTTGACAATTCTCACACCAAAAAGCCTCCAACCACTCACCATCAATAGCAACAGTTGTACGACTATTAATCAAAATCATCGCACTTTGTCGTTTTACCCCCCGTTGCTGCAACTGCCCAGCAGAACTAGCAAACAAAGGATACTTTTGACTCACACTATTTAAATAACATCCATGAATAGGACAATAAATAGCCCTGCGCTTAGAACGCTTGCGATTTCGCTCACACCTTTTCTGCACTCCGACCTCCTCTTGTAGTCATTGGCAAATAGACTTGAAGAAGGCTGCGGTGGAGAGACTGAGATCCAAAGACCATCAAAGCCCAACTCCTGATAATAATGCGTAATTCGTAATTCGTAATTCGTAATTAAAGAGGGTATAAGCCCCTACTAAATCTTGGATTTAGTGGTCTTCAATCAGTGGGGGCGGGGGAGCCACTGATTGTAACTACGAATTACGAATTATACTCACGCCCGTAAATTTTATGGTCTGTTAGCTCCGCGTGTCCGTCAGGACATAGCCCCCGGATTTATCCCTGGATGTCCTGATTCTAGGCAATGTTGAAGCACCATTATTTTATTTATGGGGAACCCTAATTACGAATTACGTTCGCGTAGCGTCTCCCGGAGGGAGATATTACGAATTACGAATTACGAATTACGAATTATACTCACCCGTAATCAAAAAATAATTAACTACGCCATAGCTAAATACTTCTACGGAGAAGCCAGCTACAGCAGGACAAATTAAGATTTTGCCGAATTTATAAATAGCCTTTAAGCAGATAAGCTATAAAATAGAATTGGCAAAGGTTTGGGATTACTTAGGAGTAGAAGAACCTAGGCAAATCTCTCCTTGCCAAAGAGATAATAACAGACTGATCAGAATAAAAATGTCTCGTAGTTTATACTTTAGGAAAAAATATTAGTCGTCAGTATCCGGCGGTTTAAACCGCGACTACACAGGCAAAGTCCACCTCCGTGGACTAATTTAAAACCCGCGCAGGCACCAGCGCCAGTCGCCAGTATCCGGCGGTTTAAACCGCGACTACACAGGCAAAGTCCACCTCCGTGGACTAATTAATTTAAAACCCGCGCAGGCACCAGCGCCAGTCGTCAGTATCCGGCGGTTTAAACCGCGACTACACAAACAAAGTCCACCTCCGTGGACTAATTAAAACCCGCGCAGGCACCAGCGCCAGTCGTCAGTATCCGGCGGTTTAAACCGCGACTACACAAACAAAGTCCACCTGGGTGGACTAATTAATTTAAAACCCGCGCAGGCACCAGCGCCAGTCGTCAGTATCCGGCGGTTTAAACCGCGACTACACAAACAAAGTCCACCTGGGTGGACTAATAAAATTTAAAACCCGCGCAGGCGGGTTTTGTTTGTGTAGCCGCGACTTCTAGTCGCCAGGTAAAGTATTAAATTAGACTACTTACCAAATTGGAGATGGGGGGATGGGGAGATGGGGGG
>NZ_JADEWL010000149.1 GCF_015207665.1 Plectonema cf. radiosum LEGE 06105 | reverse complement strand
ATGGGGAGATGGGGAGAGGAGCTTCCTAGTTATTAACCTTTAACCTTTAACCTCTAACCTCTAACCTTTAACCTTTCACCTCTAACCTTTAACCTTTAACCTCTAACCTTTAACCTTTGAAACATTGGGAGTTATTGAAGCGTCTTGGATAATGAGAGATTATTTGTAGCCAAATAGTCATTCAAAGTATATATATTATCATGTCCAAAGATTAGTTATTATTTACTATTCCCTACTCCCTTCCCTATGATCAACAACTACCGACTACCTAAACTTAAATTGCGTCGTCTGGGTTTGGCTTTAATGCTACCTGTTGCGCTGTATGGTGCGGTAGTTTTTCCTACTCAGCTACAAACTGCTACAGCCCAAACTTCCTCAGATAACCGTCCTCTTTCTATCCGTGCGGATGTGCAAGAATATAACTCTAAAAGTGAGGTATTTACTGCACGCGGTAACGTTCAAGTTTTGTATCCTGCTCGTCAAATTCAAGCAACAGCAGCCCAAGCGCAATATTTAAATCGGGAACGTCGAATCAACCTCAATGGTGGCGTGTCTATTTTGGAAAAAGGTATTAATAGCATTCGAGGAGAGAACGCTAGTTATTTAATGGATGATGGACGATTTATCGTTACACCCAAAAGCGGTAGTCAAGTAATTTCTACATATGCTGTAGATAATAATAATACAAATGCTCGTAACCAGGCATCGACAAATAATCAACCTCTGACTATTCGTGCGGATTTACAAGAATACAATTCTAATACCGAGGTAGCTAGCGGACGGGGTAATGTACAACTTTCATATCCCTCTGGTCAAATTAAAGCAACAGCAGCCCAAGCACAATTTTTTAATCGGGAACGCCGAATTATTCTCAGTGGTAATGTGTATATTTTGCAAGAAGGTAGAAATAGTATTCGGGGAGAAACAGTTACCTATTTAATTGATGAAGGAAGATTTGTTGCTACACCTAAAAGTGGTGGTCAGGTAGAGTCCATATATATTTTAGATGATGCTAATGGTAATACTCAACCATCAAAAGCGCCATCAACGCCAAATTTAAGACGTTCTAATTAGAGAAAATAAAACAAAAACACAAATCGTGAAAATTGTTTTAGAGAACATTCACAAATCCTACGGTAAGCGAACGATTGTTAATCGCGTTAACCTTTCTGTCGCTCAAGGTGAAATTGTCGGTTTACTCGGACCAAATGGTGCTGGTAAGACGACAACTTTTTATATTGCTACTGGCTTAGAAAAACCAGATCGAGGAGCAGTTTGGCTTGATAATCGCGATATTACTACTATCCCGATGCACGGAAGAGCGCGTCTGGGTATTGGTTATTTAGCACAAGAAGCAAGTGTTTTTCGTCAATTAAGCGTGCGGGAAAACATATTACTGGTACTCGAACAAACCAAAGTACCTCGCCCCGAATGGGAGATGCGAGTTGATCGACTGTTGCGGGAATTCAGTTTAGAAAAAGTTGCTAACAGCAAAGGAATTCAACTTTCCGGGGGAGAAAGACGCAGAACCGAATTAGCTAGAGCTTTAGCATCTGGTAGGAATGGTCCCTCATTTTTATTTTTAGATGAACCCTTTGCTGGAGTTGATCCCATAGCAGTTTCCGAAATCCAAGAAATTGTCGCCAGACTTCGCGATCGCAACATGGGAATCTTGATTACAGATCATAATGTCCGCGAAACCCTTGACATTACCGACCGGGGTTATATCATGCGTGAAGGACAAATATTAGCCTCCGGTTCCTCCGACGAACTTTATGATAATCCTCTTGTCAGACAATATTATTTGGGTGAAAATTTTCAGGTTTAGTATGGGAATAGGTAATTGGTAATTGGTAATGGGTAATTGGTAATTGGTAATTGGTAATTGGTAACTGTCAACTGTCAACTGTCAACTAACTCCCAACTTGTAAAATGGCTCAATATAAATCTTCTCATACTTCTTCACTACTGCCAATATCAATCATGGACCGCTATCTTACCAGCGAAATGGTACCACCATTTTTATTTGGTGTTGCGGCTTTTTCTTCGTTGGGAGTATCGGTTGGTGCAGTTTTTGAATTAGTACGTAAAGTTGTAGAATCTGGACTACCTATAGGAATAGCCGCTAGAGTTTTTATCTTAAATTTTCCGGAATTTATAGTTTTAGCTTTCCCCATGTCCACATTATTAGCTACCTTGATGACTTACAGTCGTCTTTCTAGTCAAAGCGAATTAATCGCATTGCGTAGCTGTGGAGTTAGCGTTTATCGTATGGTTGCGACAGGTGTATGCTTGAGTTTTCTGGTGACAGGATTAACATTTGTATTTAACGAACAAATTGCACCAGCAGCAAAGTACCAAGCAACTCAGACGATGCGAAAAGCTTTAAACAGCGAGCAACCTGCTTTTAAAAGAGAAAATTTAATTTATCCAGAATATAAAAAAGTTGAACAAAAAGATGGTAGTAAACAAAGAGTTTTAGCGCGGCTATTTTATGCCGATACATTTGATGGTAAACAGATGAAAGGTTTGACAATTATAGACCGTTCTCAAGAGGATTTTAGTCAAATTCTGCAAGCAGAATCGGGAGAATGGAACGTCAAAGATAACGTTTGGGACTTTTATGATGGTACTATTTATTTGATATCTCCAGACAGTTCTTATCGTAATATTGTGCGCTTTGAACGTCAACAATTAAAATTACCCCGTACTGCATTAGATTTAGCACAAGAAAGTCGCGATTACGGTGAAATGAATATTGTTCAGGCATTTGAGCAATTAGAATTAGAAAAACTAGGTGGTGACCAGCAAAAAATTCGTAAACTTCAGGTCAGAATCCAGCAAAAAATGTCCTTACCATTTGTTTGCGTAGTTTTCGGCTTAGTTGGTGCCACCATGGGAAGTATACCAGGAAGAACTGGTTCGGCAAAAAGTTTTGGTATTAGTGTAATAATTATTTTTGGTTACTATTTATTCAGCTTTATTACTGGTGGATTAGCGCAAGCTGGTGTTTTTTCTCCTTTTCTCGGAGCTTGGTTCCCCAACTTTCTCGGATTGGGAATTGGTTTATTCTTATTAGCACGTGTCGCAAGACGTTAATCCCGTCTTAATTTCTATAACTTTAATTTGTATTGCATTCAACCGAAAAGCGCAATATCTGTTGATTAGGATTTCTAGCTTTGCTGCGGACATAATCCAAAGCTTGTACGTTCGCCTCGCGAATGTATCCAAAATCGTATAACCCTTCTTTTGATAGATAAAAATCTTCACAAAATAAACCAAAAGGTTGATGAATTTTAAAATTAAATACAAGACACTGTGAAGAGCAAATAAGTTAAAAAACCTGTCAAATTAATCGGTAAATTGCAATCAATCGCAACCCTATATATAAACAATAAATGCCGGGTTATTGCAAGATTGAATAAATTTTTGCCAAAATACCACATTTTTAGCGTTAGTTAATAACTCAAATTCACAAAAAATTACTAATCGCTGAATCATTTTGACGGGACTATTTTAGGCACAAAGCATTACCGCAAAAACCAATCTAACATATACAAATTGATAGTTACACAAGGAGAAAACATGGTAAATACGAGACAATACAAGCGTGCAGTTGGTACATTCCCAAGCCGAGATGATGCGGAAAAAGCGCTTTACAAACTTAGAGACTCAGGATTCTCGATGGATAGAGTTTCTCTGTTAGCAAAAAATGCCGATGGTAACGATCAAATTGCTGGCACTGAGGTAAAAAACGAACGTGGTGAGAATGAAGCTCAAGAAGGTGCTGGAATTGGTGCTACCACTGGTACTGTTTTAGGTGGTCTTGGTGGTTTACTCTTAGGTTTAGAACAATTATTAATTCCTGGAGTTGGCCCTTTTCTGGCAGCAGGAACCATTGCTACTACCTTGGCTGGTGCTGGATTAGGTGCTTTGTCTGGTGGTATTGTTGGTGCGTTGACTGGTATGGCTATTCCGGAAGAAGATGCCCAAATGTACCAAGATAGAATTGACAATGGTTACTACTTATTAATAGTAGAAGGTTACGAAGATGAAATAGATCGTGCTGGTTCTATTTTGAATAATCATAAGATTGGTAATTGGAAAGTATTTAACGCAGATGCTCCTAAAGTTGAAACTGAAGTTAAAGAAGTTCCAGTTGCTCCAATTGCTGTGACTCCTGTTGTTGAAAAAGATGTAGTCAACCGAGAAACTATTGTAGATAGAGATGTAGTTGACAGAAAAACCACAGTTGACCACAATGTACTCGAAATTGTTGATAAGAGAGATAATACTCTTCGCTAAGTTTTGAATTAACTTAAATTTTTTTTGTAAACCCAGTTTTTCCTAAAAAACCGGGTTTACGGCTTCAATAAATATTGTTACGATTAGCTATTTAATTTATTTATGCGATTAAAAAATAATAAAATTGTTTTTATTGAAACACAGATTTTGACATAGATATTTGTAAATTTTAATAGTTACTAAAACATAGTTACTAAAACATCCATAACCTGACATTGCTGCATTTAGGAGGAGATATCGAAAGCAAAAGAGATATCATCGTTATTGGTACATCGGCAGGTGGAGTAGAAGCGCTTTCTTATTTGGTAAGTCAATTACCATCGAGCTTAAATGCTGCTGTAATGGTAGTCTTACACGTACCCAGTCACGCAACAAGCGTTTTACCTTCGATTCTTAATCGGGCTGGAAAAATACCCGCTTCCCATCCTCAAAATAACCAAAAAATTCTTACAGGGCATATTTATATTGCTCCACCGGACTATCATTTATTAATTAAATCCGGATATATCAAATTAATCCGGGGACCTAGAGAAAACAATCATCGTCCGGCAATCGATCCTTTATTTCGCACTGCTGCAAGAGCTTACGGAAGCCGAGTTGTGGGGATAGTGCTTACGGGGGTACTTGATGATGGTACTGCGGGACTTCAAGCCGTAAAAATGCGCGGTGGCACGGCAATTGTTCAAGATCCGCAAGATGCTACTTATCAAGGAATGCCGCGTAGTGCTATTGAAAATGTAAACAATATTGATTATATTTTGCCATTGTCGGAGATTCCCCAGGTATTAGTTGAGCTAGTTAATATCCCCATCGAAACCTCTTCAGATAACCCCGTTTCCCATGAAATGCAAATAGAAACTGATTTGGTAGATATGGATATGAAAATTCTAAACAATGATTCCAGAGCCGGTAAACCTTCTACTTTTGGCTGTCCCGATTGTGGTGGTACTTTGTGGGAATTAGAACAAGGAAATTTGTTGCGTTTTCGATGTCGCATCGGTCATGCTTATTCCTTGGAAAGCTTACTAGCAAAGCAGTCTGACGCTTTAGAGGATGCATTATGGTTCGCTCTAAGAGCTTTAGAAGAAAAAGCATCTTTAACAAAACGCATGGGAAAAAGAATGCGCGATCGCAATCAAATTTTAGCCGCAGAACGTATGGAAGAACAAACGAAAGATGCTCTTATTCGTGCCAATGTTATCCGAGAGACATTAATTAAGGGAAGTGCAAATACGGAAGAAAAACCTACTTCGGATGTTGAATAATAACTCGTTACTAGTTCTCACCAAGAGGTTAGGAGCCGATTAACACAGAAATCTAGGCAGAGCCTCGCGAATGGGGTTCTCAGCCGCAGACTAAGCCTGACAATTTCAGGGTGTGTTCTGTTTGTCAATATTTCTATAGAATGAAAATTGCGGTGCCAATTACCAGAAAAAACCTGATTTTCGGGTTAGCGATCGGATAATTTTTGCGGTGATCAATTACTTGGGTTTCCAAACTTGAGTTAAAAGCTCAATTTGCTACCTTAAGGTTGATGTAATTTTCAGCGTCATTCAAGAAAGGACTATACACTGAGCAATTCAGTGATATCAGCTACAGTAACTGAATAATCTGAAGGAGTTAGATATGATAATGCACTTGACCTCGCTTCATTGATCATTCATCCTTCATAATTAAAGAAACCGTTCATTATCTATCTTCACCCAAACAAACAGCGAGCATAAGCAAATATTTGATTAAAAATATTTGGTTAAAATAATGAAGCTGAGGGAAGAGAGCAAAAAAAGTTTATCTTGGGGAGAATTACTGATTCATGGCATTAATGGAAACTCGCACCGAACCAATGGTGCTGAACATGGGACCGCACCATCCTTCGATGCACGGGGTTTTACGTCTAATCATGACTTTAGACGGTGAAGACGTAGTAGATTGCGAACCCGTTATCGGCTATTTGCACCGGGGAATGGAAAAAATCGCCGAAAACCGTACTAATATCATGTACGTCCCCTACGTGAGTCGGTGGGATTATGCAGCCGGAATGTTCAACGAAGCCGTTACCGTTAACGCACCGGAAAAATTAGCGAATATCGAAGTTCCTAAACGCGCTAGCTACATCCGCGTCATCATGTTGGAATTGAACCGCATCGCTAACCACCTGCTGTGGTGGGGTCCATTCATGGCTGATGTCGGCGCACAAACTCCCTTTTTCTACCAGTTTCGCGAACGCGAGATGATTTACGATTTATGGGAAGCCGCTACAGGTTATCGCATGGTTAACAACAACTACTTCCGCATTGGTGGTGTAGCGGTTGATTTGCCCTACGGTTGGGTAGATAAATGTATGGAATTTTGCGAATACTTTTTACCCAAAGTAGACGAATACGAACGTTTAGTGACTAAAAATCCCATATTTCGCCGTCGTGTGGAAGGAATTGGGGTCATTACTCGCGAACAAGCCATCAACTGGGGACTATCTGGTCCAATGTTACGCGCTTCTGGGGTGAAATGGGATTTACGGAAAGTTGACCATTACGAATGTTATGACGATTTTGACTGGGATGTACAATGGGAAACCGCTGGAGACTGTTTTGCTCGTTATGCAGTGAGAATGCGGGAAATGCGCGAATCAGTCAAAATCCTCAAGCAAGCCCTTAAAGGGCTTCCTGGTGGTCCTTACGAAAACTTGGAAGCGCTTCGGATGCAGGAAGGTAAAAAATCCAAGTGGAACGACTTTGAATATCAATATATTGCCAAAAAAGTAGCTCCTACCTTTAAGATTCCTAAAGGTGAAATCTATTCCCGCATCGAAAGTGGTAAAGGTGAATTAGGAATTTACTTAGTTGGTGACGATAACGTCTTTCCTTGGCGTTGGAAAATTCGCCCAGCGGACTTCAACAATCTACAAATTTTACCCGAATTATTAAAAGGTGTAAAAGTAGCAGATATCGTTGTGATATTGGGTAGTATTGACGTAATTATGGGTTCCGTTGATAGATAATTTCAATTTTGGATTTGAGATTTTGCGGAAAGTTTGGGGTGTAAATTCTTTTCCCCCAAAACTTTCCAAGACGGATTTTAGATTATATGGTGAAAATCCACAATCTAAAATCTTTTATTTTGAGCATTAGTATATGAGAATTTAGATTCCCGATTTCTTAAAGAAGTCGGGAATCTGAACACCGTGGTTTCGATACATACAAATAGGATTGCTATAGGAGTTCGGAATTAGTTGTCACAGACTTCCGCAATGCTATGTCTCTACTTTGAAACATCAATCCAAAACATAAAATCCAAAATCTTGTGATTCCTCTAATCATCTTTTTATTTTTCTTTCCTGCTTGTCTTGGTATATTAAGACAAGTTATCTGGAGTACGGAATTAAGCCATCAATTATTAGCTTTGGCAATATTTTTATTGTGTATAGAGCAAGCCAATATGGCAAATCATGATTTACAAAAAGTCGCTGATGCTAAAAATATTGTTAAAGATGCTCGTTTGAATTATTTTCAAATAATTACTATTGTGACAATTATTATTGAATTAATCGGATTTTATCTATCATCAATCTGGTTAGGATGGGGTTCCATTATAATTTTATTCGGCTTAATCTGGTTTAACTTATTTGTTGATATCAAAATTAATAATTCATCACAAAATATTATTCAAACTTGGAAAATTACCGAACGTCTACCAGTTTTAATTGCTGATATATTTGGATTAATCTTAATTAGTCTGTGGATATTAAAAATTGGTGATTTTGGCATATCTTTGGGGCTTTTTGCAATGACTATGGTTTACTGTAGTATTAAATTATTTTTATTTTTTAATTCTTTAAATTATCTTAGAGAGGTATGATAGTTTAGTTAAACGATTTCCTACGGTTTATCTGGCGTTGCTTCCTCCGGGTATGAATTTAGATTTTGAGACGTTATGTATAACGTCTCTACAAAGGTTTCGGTTATCCAGAAAATTTGATTTATACTTATTTTCAGTAACGCCGTTTATCTTATATCAAGTCCGAATAATTAATTAGTTATTATCCCTTGTTAAGAGTTCTTTATACCTTACAACTTATTAAAAAATCAAACAGGATTTTTATATAACCAGAAATAATAAATATAATTAAACTCAATATGGAACACAACCTCCAACTTTATCAAGAAATTACCAACCGCATCACCGCAAGTCCTCAACAAAGGATTACTTTCGCTGAATACATGGAATTAGCACTATATCACCCAGAATATGGCTATTATTCCCAAAACGCGGCAAATCTAGGGAAAGAAGGTGATTTCTTCACCTCCGTGCATCTCGGTGCTGACTTTGGTGAAATGTTGGCAATTCAATTTATCCAAATGTGGGAAATATTGGGTAAACCAGTACCTTTTTCATTA
The DNA here is from genome assembly GCF_015207665.1 of Plectonema cf. radiosum LEGE 06105. Classification (GTDB taxonomy): domain Bacteria; phylum Cyanobacteriota; class Cyanobacteriia; order Cyanobacteriales; family Nostocaceae; genus Rivularia; species Rivularia radiosa_A. The sequence continues at coordinate 6,816 of NZ_JADEWL010000149.1, read as the reverse complement.
ATAGAAATGGGTGCTGGACAAGGACATTTAGCCCTAGATATTCTTAACTATATTAAACAACAATATCCCGATTTTCTCCAAGCATTAAAATATATAATTATCGAAAAATCACCTGGTTTAAAACAGCTTCAACAACAACGCTTAAAAAATGTTGAAATTAACTGGTGTAGCTTAGAAGAAATAAAAAATAATTCTGTCATTGGATGCTTTTTTTCAAATGAATTACTAGACGCTTTCCCCGTTCATCAATTTATCTTAGAAAACGGGGAATTGCGAGAGATTTATGTAACGATAAAAGGAGAACAGGAAACAGGAAAATTATTTACAGAAATTGTAGATAAACCTTCCACACCAGAACTTGTTAACTATTTAAAATTGTTAGAAATTGACATTAGTAAATACCCTTCAGGATATCGTAGCGAAATTAATTTAGCCGCTTTAGAATGGTTAGGTGTAGTAGCAAACCGTTTGCAGCGCGGGTATGTGTTAACAATTGATTATGGTTATACTCAAAACCGTTACTACAATCCCAGACGGGATAAAGGAACCTTACAGTGTTACACTCGACATCATCGCCATAATGACCCGTACATTAACATTGGACAACAAGATATTACCGCTCACGTTGATTTTACAGCCCTACAACAAAATGGCGATCGCCATGGGTTGCAAAAAATTGGTTTAACCCAGCAAGGATTATTTTTGATGGCTTTGGGATTAGGTGAACGTGTAGCGACATTATCTCAATCAAAGCAACCTTTATCCAGTTTACTCCAAAGGCGTGACTCACTACACCAATTGTTAGACCCGTTAGGGCTTGGTGGTTTCCATGTTTTGGTTCAAGCTAAAGGATTAACAACAGCAGAAATATCTCAACAGCTTCAAGGCTTTATCCAACCACAGTAAACAAGAGCGAGCGTAAATCTGAAAAATTAAACTCAAAACTCAAAAACTCAAAACTCAAAAATTAAAAAATTAAAAAATTAAACTAAAAAACTTATAATCGCGATCGTTGATCTACCATAACAGTAATTGCAACGGTATATAAACATAACAAAGGTAATAATTATGTCTACGCATGACTTATTAATGTTAATTGGATTACTTACTCCCGGAATATTGCTTTCAGTGATCATTATGGTGACATTTGCTGCTGGAGGCTAAAAAAAAGTTAGTACCACCGGAGTTGTTGTAGAGACGTAGCAATGCTACGTCTGTACGGGAGTTTGGAGTTAGGAGTTAAGAGTTAGGTTTTAAAACAAATTATTAAACAGGAATTAAAAAATGAAGGTTGCATTTCTGGGTACTGGATTGATGGGACAACCAATGGCACAAAGGTTGTTAGAAAAAGATGTGCAATTAATAGCTTACAACCGTACCCCAGAAAAATTAGAACCGATTAAAGCAGCAGGTGCCGAAATTGCCGAGCATCCCCATCAAGCAATTAGTGCTGCGGACTATGTAGTCCTCATGCTTACTAACACCGCAGCTATTTACACCGTCTTGCTTTCCGATATGTCTTCTAGAAGTGTCGCAGGAAAACAAGTTATTCAAATGGGGACAATTACCCCTACAGAAAGTAGAGAAATTAGAGATGCAGTAGTTGCTGCTGGTGGAGACTACATCGAAGCACCAGTACTCGGTAGCATCCCCGAAGCTAAAGCTGGTAAACTAATTGTCATGGTAGGCGCACTGCGAGACCAATACAGACACAGTTTGGAACTATTAAAACATTTTGGTCCCGAACCCATATTAGTCGGCTCCGTAGGCAGCGCAGCAGCCTTAAAATTAGCTTTAAATCAATTAATTGCATCCTTAACTTCTGCCTTTGGTCTTAGTTTGGGATTTATCCAAAGTCAAGGTATTAATCCAGACATATTTATGCAGATTTTACGTGAAAGTGCGGTTTACGCACCCACTTTTGATAAAAAACTACAACGCATGGTAGACGGAAATTATACTAATCCCAACTTCCCCATGAAACACTTAGTCAAAGACACAGATTATTTTATTGAAGAAGCCAAAGAAGCCGGTTTAAACGTTAGCAGTATTCAAGGAGTGCGAGAAATTCTCGATATGGCTATGAAAATGGGAATGAAAAACCAAGATTATTCATCTTTGTTTGAAGCAATTAAAGCGGGAGAGTAGGGAACAGTTGACAGTTGACAGTTACCAATTATCAATTACCAATTACCAATTACCCATTACCCATTACCAATTACCCATTACCCATTACCAATTACCAATTACCAATTACCAATTACCCATTACCCATTACCAATTACCAATTACCAATTACCAATTACCAATTACCAATTACCAATTTACAACTTTGGTAAAATCTCTGGTAATAACTGTCCGGGAACTTTGGATAAAGCTAAATTTTGTCCTTGAATTCCTAATTCGTCGTGAAAACCACGAATTGTTTTAACCATATAAGTAATGGTGCTTTGATGGGAAACTGAATCTTTATTAATTCCTGCTAAAGCTTGTAAATGATTTTCTAATGCTTTTTCTAAATACTGAGAACGAATAGATTTATCTTCTGTAAAAAATTTATCTGTAGCTAGCTGATAGTTTGCTAAACCTAAATTATTATGAGTTGCAAACACATCAAAACTTAAAGATACACCTGTAAGTGAATGAGCTAAAGCTAAGGCTTCATCATAAGCCTCAATACACATTTTTAAATATTTTAATTTATTGTTTTTGTCCGTTTGGGGTTGATTTGCTAAATGCCAGTAAGCAGTACCAAGATTATTTTGTGTAGCGGCGCAAGCTGTGGGAACGTTTGCTGGTGTACGATATTTTAATGCTTCATTATAAGCATTGATAGCTAATTGCAAGTTTTCTGCTGGCTGTTCGTATTGTGCAAGATTCCAGTAAGCTGTACCAATATTATTTTGAATCATGCCGTATTTCAAGGGTTCTTGCTCGGAATTATAATAAACAAGGGCATGGTTGTAAGCGATTACAGCTTGCTTTAAATTTGGTACGGGTTGATTATATTGTGCTAAATGCCAGTAAGCAGTACCCAAATTATTTTGACAAGCTGCATACTTTAAGGGTTCCATCTCCGCAGTACGAAAACCTAGAGCCTCTGTATATGCTGTTACCGCATTTTGCCAATTCTGATCTGGATTGTGAAAACGAGCTAAATCGCCATAAGCCGTTCCTAAATTATTTTGTACTCTAGCGTAAGTTTCTGCATGGGTTTCCACTGAAATCAACTTCAACGCTAATTCGTAAAATTCAATACCTTGTTCAATATAAGCCTGGCCTTCCTGAGAATTGGGTGGGGTGCGATACAGCATCCAATAAAGCGTACCCAAGTCATTTAACACATCTGGTACCACAGGGGAAGAATCATCATAGGAAATTGATTCTTGATATGCCAAAATTGCCACCATTAAGTTTTCTAAAGTCGATTGTCCCTGTTCTATACGGATGCGATAAATATTTCCTAAGCGATAATAAGCAGCTCCAATATCTGCTTCATTTGCTTGTTGTGAATGTAAATTCTCAATTTCTTGCAAAATTTGCTGTACTTGCAAGTTTTGCTCTGAATCGTCACCGATTGTAGTGCCGATGGTTGCCAATATCAACTCGGTTAACTCTTTGCTAATATGAGGCAAATCTGACGAATTGGGAATCTTACTGGAACTATTTTTGCCGATGGGTTGGGTATTTTCCTCCTGCTCCATTCCAGGAATAAATACTTCGAGTGCCGATAGGGGATTTTCTTCTTTCGGTGTCAAAGATTCTGGTAGCAATTCTAAGGAATTAACTGAATCGTAACCCGTTTGTGCTAGCGGAAAATCCAAATCTTCCCCAAGCTCCAAATCCTCAAGTGGCATTGTTAATTGTTCTTCGTCTATCAGTGGTTCTTGCACAGAGTCTAAATCAAAACTCCTTTGAGCCGAAAAACGTCGCGGCGTACTTCTAGTTTGGGTTGTTGGAGTTGGTTCCCCAGCAAACAAAAATATACCCGTCCGACAACGCCAAAACTGTGGTGCAGACTGTTCAATTGCGCGTAACCACGGACGCGGAACCCATAGTAACAAGCTTGATTCTAAAAATCTGCTGTCTTTTTGATTTGACAGGTGCTGTTCTGTTAAACGTAAATAATGTAAAAATAAACGTTGTATCGCAACGGGTTGTCTAGTTAACTGTTCCGTACCCACCATTTGAAATGACGGTATTGGCAAAGCCTTCCCCGGCACATCTTGGGAACCACCTACAACTGGTGGGGGATAATTACTTAACCATTGATTTATTTGCGCTATGGGATTTGGGTCATTTAAATTCAACCGTAAAGTGACCAATCGCGGATAAGCTGGGGTACTAGCTTCAGATTCATTACTGATAGGCTGATACAACACCTGCCCTACAGGATATGCCAAAGTTGAATGCAAACGAGCCGCCACCTGATTTCTCAGGTTTAAATCGTCACATACCGCTATGAAAATTTGTCTTCGCAAGCCCAGACTTAAAGCAAGTTTCAAGCGGTGATATACTTGCCGGTTCCAAGCTGAATTGTCCGATGTTACAGTATCCTTTAAGCTCATAGCGGCTCATCATCAGCCAAATGCAGTTTACTTTCCCTTTAGGGACAATATATAAGCAGCAACCTTCGTTGTGAATATGACTACGGTTTTCAAGTAATTATTGCATTGCTCAGGAAAAATCCGGTCTTTCAGCTTTTACGGATGGTAAAAGTTTTCTTTTATACTTATCTTTTGATGGTATTTTAACAAATAAAAAACCAGGCTCCTAGATAGATTGGAACCTGTGATACCAAAAATAGATAAATTTTTGTCAGAAACTTATATTAACCAACATTAGACACCGAGAAGGCGACGAAAAATAAACCCCCAATCAATGCAGCAGCCCCAATTCCTAAGACAACATAAGTTATTTGTTGCTTTTTATTCGGAGGTTCAGCCTTGTAAACCTTTGGTTCACGAGCAAAATTATTTAAACGACCGCCTTCTTCTGTGGTATATGGCATAATAATATCCTTGTTTTTCTCTCAATATTATTTTACATGACCAGTATATCTACGTCTTTTCCTAAAGACATAGTTTCTAAGAATTGGTAATTGGTAATTGGTAACTGGTAACTGATAACTGTTAACTGATAACTGTTAACTGATAACTGTCAACTGTCAACTGTTCCTGTCAACGGAGAGGAAGCGCTGGCGTAATCTTTCATCGGCATTCTACCGGCTAAATATGCTAAACGTCCGGCTACTGCTGCCATATTCATGGCTCTTGCCATTGCGGGTGGGTTTTTGGCAAGGGCGATCGCACTATTGATCAACAAAGCGTCTGCACCCATTTCCATTGCTTGGGCTGCTTCCGATGGAGAACCGATTCCCGCATCTACTACTACCGGCACTTTGGCGTTTTCGATAATAATTTTAATGTTGGCGGTGGTTTGCAATCCCTGTCCGGAACCTATGGGGGCTGCTAAGGGCATTACTGTTGCACATCCGACTTCTTCTAAGCGCTTTGCTAACATGGGGTCGGCGTTGATGTAGGGGAGTACGGCAAAGCCTTCTTTTACTAATTGCTCGGCAGCTTGTAGGGTACCTATGGGGTCTGGAAGTAGATATTTGGCATCGGGAATGACTTCTAATTTGACAAAGTTATTATCTTCTTGACCGAGAATTTTCGCCATTTCTCTTCCCAAACGGGCAACGCGAATTGCTTCTTCTGCGGTTTTACATCCGGCGGTGTTGGGCAACATCCAAATTTTACTCCAGTCTAATGCTTCGGCTAATCCTTCGTGACCGGGGGCATTAGTTTGCACTCTACGTACTGCAACTGTAACTATTTTACATTCACTTTCTGCTACACTTTGCTGCATTTGGGTAATATTTTGGTATTTACCCGTACCTGTCATCAAACGCGATGTAAATTCTTTACCAGCTATTTTTAAAATAGAATCTTTAATTGGTAATCGAGAAGAAATATTACCATTAGAAAAATTTACTTCGTTCGTGAGCATGGCGGTAGATTTGGATGATGAATTATGAAAGCGTGAATAATCAAAGTGATTTAGCAACGGATCGGCTTTTTCTGACAAGATTAAGTCGGCAGTTAATTTCGCTGTAATCGGTGTTAGCAGAATACCATTACGATGATGACCAGTGGCAAATATTAAGTTTTTGCACCAACTATTACCAAGGATGGGTAATTCATCGGGAGTAGTGGGACGAAATCCCCACCAAAATTCTTCGATGGGATAATTTTGTAATTGAGGATATAGTCTAATAGCTGCTACAAGTAAACGTTGAATGCCTACAGGTGTATTTCCATCTGTAAAACCAACATTTTCGCAGGTAGCCCCAATAATAATTCTGCCGTCGCGTCTGGGTACGATGTAGATATCATCTCCGAATAGTACTCGACCCAAAGGCAATTCTGGAGCAGACAATGGTATTTTAACGCTCAACATTTGTCCTTTGACAGGACGCACGGGTAAAGGTAATAATTCCGACGACCAAGCACCCGTTGCTAACACGTATACAGAAGCGCTGAGGGTGCCAGCATTAGTTTGTAAACCCGTTACTTTTCCTTGCTGTTGAATAATTCCTTTTACCGTAATACCTTCTTGGATTTCTACACCAAGATTTTCCGCAGCAATTAAAAGTGTTTGGAATAAAGCACGATTGTCTACTTGACCATCTTCAGGGTACCACCAACCGCCAATTACTTCTTCACTTAATCCCGGTTGGTATTGATGGATTGCTTGTTTATCTAACCAATAGGAGGGAGACGGGGGGATAGGGGGATGGCTGTCTCTTATACA
>NZ_JADEWL010000148.1 GCF_015207665.1 Plectonema cf. radiosum LEGE 06105 | reverse complement strand
GAGATGGGGAGATGGGGAGATGGGGAGATGGGGGGATAATAGCTAACTCATAACTCCTAACTCCTAACTCATAACTCCTAACTCATAACTCCTAACTCCTAACTCATAACTCCTAACTCATAACTCTTAACTCCTCACTTTTAATAGTGGTTGCCAATTTTGCGATGGTGAACGGCGGTTAAGGCATTTACCTGGGCAACTCTTCCGGTTTGGATAGTGCTGTAAATTACCCAATGGTCTCCGCAATCCATACGGGTGGTAATTTCACATTCCATGTAAGCTAGGGCTTCGGCTAAAATCGGGGATTCATTGCTTGCAGCAGGGTATGTTTTTACTCCAGCAAAGCGGTCTGCACCGGGAGCAAAACGCTTGAGAAAATGTTTCATTAATCCTTGATATCTGCCTTCTTCGAGGACATTTAATACAAAGCGATCGCCGACGTGCATTAAGGATTCTATGGCTCTATCTTTAGCAACTGCGATCGCAACTCCCAAGGGTACGAGACTCGCTTGTATTACCCAGGAAGCCAACATGGCACTTTGCACTTCTCCTTTTTTTGCGGTGATAATATATAGTCCGGAGCTAATTCTTCCCAAGGATTTTTCTAATTCATTATCGATGGACTTGATTTGTTTGATAGTGCGTTCACCTACGGTGCGGCTTTGCCGTTCGCGATTTAACCATTGTCCTAAATCGGTTCCCGCTTCGTCGCAAAGTTGTTCTGTGATTTTGCTGGGTGTTTCTTTAATTAAAATCGGGGGAAATGCTTCGGTTAATCCTAATTCTTGAAACTTATTGCGTAAGGGATAAACTGGTTCGTCTTCTCCTCCCCCGGATTCTAATAAACCAATTGCTTGTTTATTATGAACGGCTGCCAAGATAGTATTTAAAGCTGCTTGAGCTACAACATTAGATTGGGGAGGCATTCCAATCACTAAACCAGCGGCTTGTGCAACTATTTCTCGGACTTCTTGCGGTTCAGCATTATTTATATCTACCAATTCTACCGCTACATTTGTTCTGGCACTACCATGTGCGATCGCCCTAACTAATTCTTCGCTATAACCGTAATCCTCAACGTAAAATAATGCTACTAATTTCTCGGTTTTGGCTTGCTCTAAACTCCAATTTTGATAGCGTCCAATCCATTCTGGAATATGATGTTGTAATAGAGGTCCGTGTCCCGTGGCAACTATTCCAATAGTTAATTTATCAATTCGCTTTAAAGCTGACAATACCGAACGGGCATTCGGTCCCATGAGACAATCATAGTAATATTGAAAATCTTTCTCTATCGCCGTAAAATTTTCATCAAAAGTGCGATCGTCACAGTAATGCATTCCAAATACATCACAGGTATAGAGAACGCTGGTTTTATGGTCATAAGTAAAGATTGTATCGGGCCAATGTAAATTCGGTGCAGAAACAAATTCTAATTCGTGTCCGTTACCCAAATCTAAACGTTGTCCACTTTTGATCACCATTGAATCAAAAGGCTGGTGAACCATATTTTCTAAAAATTGAATTGCTACTTTAGCACCAACAATGATTATATCGGGAGCTAATTGTAAAATATCTTTAATTAAACCACTATGGTCTGGTTCCGTGTGACTGACAACCAAATAATCTATTTTATTTACGTCAATTAATCCTGTAATTACTTCCAAATACAACTGCTCAAATTTGCGGTGAGAAGTATCAATTAAGGCAACTTTTTCACCTTCAATTAAAAAGGAATTATAAGTTGTGCCATTTTGTAAACCAAATTCAACATCAAAACGTTCTCTGTCCCAATCTAAGCAACGAATAGCAGTAGTTTGCTCGGCAATTTCTATAGTTTCAACGGTTAAACGTGCTGGGTTGGTTATTTGGGTAGACTGCGTAAGTGCGACCATAAGTTTTATCCCAAAAGATACTATGTGTTGCGGTGTAGTTACTTTTTATATTTACTCAAAAATATATATTAGTAAAATCTTATTTCCTGAAGGCAATGATTAATTTTTATTATATTTAGATGTAAAAAGCGAGTTTGAATCAAGATAATTTAAGTAATATTATCTACAGCATATGAACCAGCAAATTATTCCGAACATCGAAATTGCGTATAATGCTATTCAGCAATATGATTTTAAATCAACAAAACTAGAATTAATTAAACATTTAGAAAATACAACCTTTAAATTATCAACCGAACAAGGTAACTTTTTACTCAGAGTATATTGCGGCTTGCATAACACCGTTCAAGATATAGAATCAGAAGCAAAAATTATTGAATATCTAAGTAATTGTGATAATTACCAATATCAAAAACCAATTTGTAATAGATATCATAAATTTGTTTCTATGGTTGAAGCTGTAGGGATTTCTAAATCTGTTTCGATTCTTTCGTGGATTGATTCACCAACTTTAATAAATCGAGTTCACGATTTAAGCTTATTCAATAAAATTGGTAAATTAATTGCTCATATTCATGATAAACTTGCCAACTGGCAACAGCCTGCTGATTTCCATCGTCCAATGCTTGATGCTGATGCTTTAATAGGAAACAAGGGAGCTTTGGGATATGGAAATTTGGGTTACAAATATTTTGATCGGGAAACAGTAAATTTATTTGAATTGGTATATCAACGCTTAGTTGATTTTCAAGCTGTAATTGCCAAGGAGAAAAATTTTGGTTTGATTCACGGTGATTTACATTTGAATAATATTATTTACCATCAAAATACTTTAGTTCCTATTGATTTTGACGATTCCGGTTGGGGATATTATATTTATGATTTAGCGGTAATTTTAGCAAATCATTGGGGAAGTACAGAATATGATGAAATCAAAATTAAATTATTCCAAGGATATAGAACTATTAAAGAAATTTCTGTAGACATCGAAAATGAAATATTATTATTTATTGCAGCAAGATATGTTTTTATTACGCTTTATCTTGCTGGTAAATCACAAACAGAATCAACTTTTAAACAAGCTGCATTGGAACGAATACCGCTTTATATTGATAAGTTAAAAGATATAATCACCTATGTATAATTAATTTTTCTAAAATATAAATAATATGAAATATTACAAAGAGGATTTAGCATATATTCATGATGTTGGTTTTAGCGATTACTGTTTAAAATCTGCACCCGGTATTCTAGAAATACTGCAAAAAAATCATATAAATAGAGGTTTAGTAGTAGATTTAGGGTGCGGCAGTGGATTATGGGCGCAAGAACTTGTAAAATCTGGTTATCACGTAATTGGATTTGATATTTCACACGCATTCATTGATATTGCTCGAAAAAAAGTACCAAAAGCCGAGTTTCGATTAGGTTCGTTATTTGATGCAGAAATTCCAGCTTGTAATGCTGTCACGTCTATAGGTGAATGTCTCAATTATCTGTTTGATTTAGAAAACGATAATCAAAGATTAATTAAATTATTTCGTCGTATATATCAAGCATTGACTCCTGGAGGTGTTTTCGTTTTCGACATTGCTACACCAGAGCAAGTTATTCCGGAAAGTACAACTAAAAGTTTTACTGAGGGAAAAGATTGGATAGTATTGGTTGAAAAAGAAGAAAAACAGCAAATATTAACTCGTCGGATTATTACTTTTCGTAGCTGTGGGGAATACTATAGAAAAGACGAAGAAACACATTATCAGCAACTATACAAAGCAACAGACATCGCACAAACACTTGAGCAAATTGGTTTCCAAGTTCAAATTTTAAAAAGTTACGGTGAGTTTAATCTACCATTAAATCATGCTGCTTTTATTGCACTGAAACTTACATAGTACTGTTGAGGAGTGGGGTTTTTATGAGTAAGTATTCATAACACACTTACAAATTTTACAAAAACCCGACTTCTTAATATATCTATCGACAGTTGCCAATATTACCAAAAATATGCTTATTCCTATCTCAGTAATCATCTACTAGCATTTATTCATAATTGCGTTTATCTTTGAACTGGCTGTTTTTTTATTAACTTGCATATGAACACAACAACATTTTCACCCCAAGAAGTTCTCAAACAACTAGAATGGCGTTATGCTACCAAAGAATTTGATTCCAGTAAAAAGATTCCAGATGATGTTTGGAAGGTGTTGGAACAAAGTTTGGTGCTTGCTCCTTCATCCTTTGGAGTACAACCTTGGAAATTCTTTGTGGTTCGTAATCCCGATATTCGTCATCAATTGCTAGAACATTCTTGGGGACAAAAACAAGTTGAGGAAGCTTCTCATTTGGTAGTTTTAACTATTAAAGAAGATATCAATAGTGAGGATGTTGATTCTTACCTTGAACGAATGTCGGAAGTGCGAAATGTTCCAGTAGAAAACCTGGAAAAACTGGGTGATATGATTAAAGGTTTTATCAAAGAACCACCATTTCCTCTTGATAAAAATGAATGGTCTACTAGACAAGTTTATATCGCTTTAGGATTCTTTATGACTTGTGCCGCAATACTGGAAATTGATACCTGTCCGATGGAAGGTATTGTTCCCGATAAATACGATGAAGTTTTGGGGTTAAAAGAAACAGGATATCATACAGTAGTAGTTTGTCCGGCAGGATATCGGCTACCTAGCGATAAATATGCAAATATACCGAAGGTTCGTTTTAAAACCGAAGATGTCGTGGAATATGTAGATTAAGATTTGCGTTGTGAGGTGAGAAGTCGGGTTTTACAATGTTTATCTCGTTTTACGAATATTTAAATTAAAAAACCCGACTTCTTGAAAGTCATTTTTGAAAAAGTCGAACTCAGGTAAAATTAATGATTTATGAATCATTTTATAGATTTATTCAAAAGCTTTCACCTGAATTTAAAATTGATATTAACATCCTAGAATCTCTCTTAAAATCAAAGGAGGTGCGAAAAGGAGAATTCTTATTTCATAAAGGTGATATTTGTGAGTTTGTCGCTTTTACTTACAAAGGTTGTCTAAGAAGCTTTGTTGTGAAACACGATAAAGAATACACCTTATTCTTTCATACCGAAAACCAAACTTTTGGAGATTATGAAAGTTTCCAAAAAAACAAACCTGCTTGCTTTTCCACTCAAGCAATCGAAGATTCAGAAATTCTTATATTCAACCATCAAACAATGCTTTTGTTTGAAAAAACCGTAGGAGGGCAAAAATTACTCAGACTTGTTGCTGAAGATTTAGCATTTTTGCTGCGAGATAAATTACTTTCGCTTCTGATTGATACGCCACAAGAACGTTATCTTAAATTAATTGAAACTGAACCCCAAATTTTACAAAGGATTCCTCAATATTATCTTGCTTCATATCTTGGTATTGAACCGGAATCACTAAGTAGATTGAAGAGGAGAGTTTATAAAAATCAAAAATCTTAACCGAAGTCAATGAAAGTCAAAAATTTACAAATTATAGTGATTAAAAATATATTGTTGCAGAAATTTTTTTGAGAAAATATGTCACTCGAACAGAACAAAGCAATCGTGCTTAAAATGTATGAAGCTTTTGATAAACAAGATATTGAGCAAGGACGAAAATTCATCTCTGTCGATATAGTGGGGCATGGAATGGATACAACTTCTCGAAAAGGAATTGATGAATTTATCCAGTATGCGATGTCCTCTTTTATTATATTTCCAGATGGTTATCATGTGTTTGAAGAAATCATTGCTGAAGGTAATAAAGTTGTTACTCGTGGAACTTTTAGCGGTACTCATCAAGGTAAATTAATGGGAATTCCACCGACGGGAAAACAAGTAAAATTTTCGTTTGTACATATTGATACTCTTTTAGACGGTAAAGTTACAGAACATTGGGGGCAAGCTGATGTTTTTGGCATGATGCAGCAGTTAGATTTTGCAACAGTAGATAGAAAATAACTGATAACTATTAATCACATGGAACTTAATCAAACCACTGCCGCAAAATTTGTAAAATTAGTCTTAAACTGTGTCGAATGCGAGTATCCCCACAGCAATATCTACTGGCTTGATAGCAATGAAGATGTCAAACCACCCCGCGAATTAACTCCCGCTTTCTACGGCTGTTTGGATTGGCATTCAGCGGTACATGGACATTGGTTGCTTGCGCGTTTAGCTCGTTGTTTCCCCGAAGCAGCTTTTATTGTACCAGTAAAGCAAGCTCTGGAAAAAAGTTTAACTGCTGCAAATATTGAAGGAGAAGTTGCTTATTTTCAACGTCATCCTCGATTTGAATTTCCTTATGGTGTCGCTTGGTTATTGCAACTTGCAGCAGAACTTGATGAATGGGATGATATTAATGCTAAACAATGGCAAATTGCATTACAACCATTGCAAACTTTGATTGCAATTAACTTCAAAGATTGGTTACAAAAACTGACAATTCCCAACCGCACGGGGATGCATCAACAAACTGCTTTTGCATTAGGATTAATCTTAGATTGGGCGCGAATTACGAAAAATACCGATTGTATTAACCTAATAGAACATAAAGCAAAAAAATTCTACTTCAACGATAAAAACTATTCTTTACGATTCGAGCCATTAGGATACGATTTTATCTCACCATGTCTTGCACAAGCGGATTTAATGCGACGAATACTTACAAAAACTGCTTTCGCTGACTGGTTAAGCGATTTTCTTCCAGATATACCCCTTGATAATTCAAATTGTTTACAACCCGTTGAAGTTGATAATTCCCAAGACTATTTACAATCTCATTTCTATGGACTTAATCTCAGTCGTGCTTGGATGATAGAGGGAATAATTTCTGGATTACCAAATGGCGATCGCCGTATCAAAACACTTTACACTACAAGTATTATCCATCGTCAAATTGGTTTAGCAAACGCCGTCAGCGAACATTATGCTGGTAGCCATTGGTTGGGAACTTTTGCAGTTTATTTGACAACTTCTCGTGGTTTAAATATTTAATTAGGGTTTGCTGTAAAAGCTTTCTGGTTAGGATAGGGAAGAGGGAACAGGCAATAGGGAATAGTTTTATGGCTGCGAACTCATAAATGCAAGCTTTTTTGAGCTTCAATCCCATATTTTGTTGCACTTTTTTGTTTAATGACAGTCCCAAATACGAAGATAAATCAATATTTTATAGTTATTCAGCGAACCCTAATTACCTATTAATTGTAAAATCATAATGCCGCAAAATTGAAAAATAATAAAAGCTTTCATGACTAGGTTCGCTTATGATCAGTTTGCTAAGGACTATCTCAAAGAGTTATTACAACCTTTAGGAGAAGTAGAAACTAGCCGCAAAGTACCCGCAGAAATTAGAGAAATAGATGTTTACTTTGTTCCCTCACCCCAACCGGCTATAGATAAAATAGAATTAGGATTATTAGGGAGACTAGCGGGTAAACTAGCATTATTTGAACCCTATAGGAATGCAGTTAAAATCTCGGAAATTCGTAGCTGTATGAATAAACTGTTGTATTTAATTGCCGATATAGAACGTCAAAATAAAAGAGATAATATAGTTACACTAGAAGACGAACTTCCCAGGTTATGGATATTAACGCCTACCGCATCTACAGCAATCTTGGATAGTTTCAACACTATTCCAGATGAAGAAAATTGGGGTAGAGGAGTATATTTTCTCGGAAATTCTCTCAAAACTGCTATTATTGTTATCCATCAATTATCCCGTACACAAGAAACATTGTGGTTGCGACTTTTAGGTAAAGGAACGGTACAAAAACAAGCTATTGAGGAACTAGAAGCATTACCCCCTGATAATCAAATACGTGCCAAAGCAATTGATGCAGTATTAAACTTAAGAAGCATCTTAGAAATGACTCAAAATCAAAATATAGATGAAGAGGACAGGGAATTAATCATGACTTTAAACCCAATTTACTTACAGAGGTTAGCAGAAGCGGAACAAAAAGGACTTCAACAAGGACTTCAACAAGGACTTCAACAAGGACTTCAAACAGAACGCCGTACAGTGATTGAGAACTTATTACAAGTTCGCTTTGGTTCTTTAGATGAAGAATTAAGCGCAATTATTGAACCAATTTCCAGATTATCTCCCCAAGAATTTACTCCGTTATTATTACAACTATCTCGCGAAGAATTATTAAATAGATTTGGTTAGTAATAAAAACTAGTATATACTTTTTTGAGCCAAAATTATTAGTTCTTTCATGGTGATTCTTCAACAATCAACAATTCATCAATTAACACTTTTACTTGATGATAATCAACTTTCTACAATTGATGAATTGCTGATTCCGAAAAACGAGGTGCAATCTCCTCGTTTTTTCTTAGAATCTGCACTTGAAAAGCTAAATCAAGATTCAAACAATGCTTTTTGGTGGTCTCCTCGCCTAATTGTGGTCAATAGATTAATTGTGGGGATGTGTGGATTTAAAAGTCCGCCAGAAGTAGATGGGTTGGTTGAGATTGGTTACGGGATTATTCCTTCACAACGGCGACAGGGATTTGCAACTGATGCAGTAAAACTGTTATTAAAAGAAGCATTTTCCACAGTTCAAATTCAAGCAGTAACAGCTTGTACTTCCGTATCAAATCAGCCATCTGAGAAAGTTTTAGAAAAAAATGGATTTATCACAGAAAATCGCAAAATCGATCCAGATGACGGTCAAGTTTGGATATGGCGAAAGCATAAAGCGAATCTTCTTTAATAACCCGATTATTCCATCAATTCGTCTGAGTTTTTGATCGTAATGGTTTTTTGATTAATGCTGATTGTAATGGTATCGGCTACGTCACCCTTTATGTTGATGAATATCGAGTCGCTATTTTAGCCAGCAATGATAGAGTATGCTTTGTTGAGCGCTGTAATCTCTATGCCCCAAGTACCCCTTCCCCAATCGCTTTATCCAGGCCTACCACTCACCGCTCTTGCGCCCATGCAAGACGTGACAAATCTCTGGTTTATGCAGGTTATTGCTCAATATGGTAGTCCCGACTACTTCTTCACCGAATATTTTCGCGTCACTGATACCTCGCGCCTCAATCGTAAAATTTTGGCTGCAATCACTGAAAACGATACGAGTCGCCCGGTTTTTGCTCAAATGATTGGCGAAAGCATTCCAGACTTAGTAAGAACAGCACGGGAACTCTGTTGCTATAATATTGCTGGAATTGACTTGAATATGGGTTGTCCAGCACCTAGAATCTATCGCAAAAATGTTGGGGGTGGATTATTGCGAGAACCTGAAAAAGTGGATCGCATTTTGGCAGAACTGCGACAGACAGTGAACGATCGCCCTTTGACTGTGAAGATGCGCGTGGGCTTTGAGAATACAGATAACTTTTACGAAATACTAGATACGATTAATCGCCACAATATTGATTTGCTGAGTTTGCACGGTCGCACGGTGAAAGATATGTACCACGGGGCAGTAAAATATGATTTGATCGCCTCTGCGGTCAGACGGGTCGATTGTCCGGTGCTTGCTAATGGCAATATCAACTCTGCTACAACTGCCCTTGAAGTACTTTCGCAAACGGGTGCGGCGGGTGTGATGGTGGGACGTTGGGCGATCGCAAATCCTTGGATTTTTAATCAAATTCGCCAGGCTTTGCGGTCTGAGTTGATCGCGCCTGTTTCTTTACTCGAAGTACGTAAGTATATTGATCGTTTACGGCAAACCCCTTACTCAGCAAGTATGCCAATGCGATCGCGCTTAGGACATCTCAAAATGTTTCTCAACTACATTGCGCTCTTGGTTGACTCTGACGGTCATTTTCTGCGACTGATGCGACACACACAAACCGAGGTAGAACTACTTAACCTCTGCGATCGGGTTTTCCTTGCCGATAGTAAGGAAAACTTAGCCTTAGCACCCTACTCAAGCGATTCATAGCCCTTATATATTAACGGCTTTTAATAATTTAATTCAAGCAAGAAATTTTCTAGAAATATTAGACATCTGGTGGAAATTAATTATGCGTCATCCAGAAACCTTGTAGAGACGCGAAATTTCGCGTCTCTACATTCTTTTTCGGAGATGTCTATTAATTTAACATTTTATTTAGGTAGTAATGAGTAATGAATTAAAACTTCTTACTTCTTACAGGGCGGCAAATGTACCTTCTGATTTTATCCATTTACTTAGTAGCGATCATAATCAATCTTCTGATTTGTGATAGTGGCACTCAGCTATGGATTTCTGGCAATTACCAAACATTCATTTTCAACTTTTGCCAGCATATCCTTAAAAGCGGTAGTATAGTTACCATTTTCATCTACAATCCGACGAAGTGTATAATCGGCAAACCGTGGAATTGCACCGAACCAAAGGTTTTTACGTTTCCAAGTATCTCCATTGTGAGAGTTTTCATCTTGACACATTGTCGCATCTACTATCCATCTGGGAATTGGTATCCCAAATGACAAGGGTATGATTTGTGATTTTTTTAGAGTATCGTCTTCAAATTGAATTTTATAGGTAAACTGACTCAACCAAGAAGAAATAAGTAGTAACCTTCCTTGAATAGAGTTATGAAAAGTCCACTGTAATTGTCCAAATACTGGTAGAAATAAAGTATTATTTTGTGCATCCCATTCTAAGTTATACATGGTGATACAATCATCTGGAAGCGGATTTCCATCCATAAAGAATACACCTTTGAGGATGCTTGGTAAGTTGGTTTCTTTAACTGGCTTCATCCAGGTTGCAATGTTATCTAATTGTTTTTTTTCAATTTTGATATTCATAAGTTGTTCTATTTGAATTTTAACAACGGATACCTTTGTTGAGAATCTAAAAATAACCAAGCAATTATTTATAATAGGTTATTTTTAGATTCTTATTTCTATTCTCTATCCCCAATTTTTGATTAACGTCGCGCAAAACCTTTCAATACTAAATCATTCGGTGTAACAGCAGTGACTTTTTCAAGTTCCCACTTGACTTCTGTAATTGAGTCCCATTTGTAATTTTTGAATAGGTACAAACAGAAGATATTAATTAAGCCGATAGCTAAGTCCCTTCCAGGACAAGCTCGTTCGTGTCCGTAACCATTCCAAGATAAAATATCTGAAAAATCACGTTCAATATTAAAGCTTTCTGGATTTTCATATCTTGCTGCATCTCTATTAGCAGTTAAAATAGAACCAAGTAAACGAGTACCTTTTTGGAACGGACATTTAGTTTCGCCAATTTCAATTTCTCCTTCTTCTTTAGCAAGTTGGCTAACGAATCTTACTGCTGGATAAAGACGAGCGGTTTCTAGAATTACTTTGTTAATTACAATTGAATTTTTCAATGCATCTGCGTTTGGTGTTTCTTGTTCTTTCCAAACTGCATTAACTTCTGCAATTACATCATTTCTCAAAGCTTCATCCAAACATAAAACACCAATTACCGAACCCAAAAGCGCACTCGTACCAAGGGTTCCGGCAATATGAATCATGTCAAAAAGACTATTGGCAATTTGATGCTCGTTCAAATTGTATTTGGCACCCGTTTCTAGATAAGATGACCATAGCGGAGATTGCTGATATCGCTCGGTTAATTGCTTGCGATGTTTGATGCTTGGTGCTGTTAATATTCCCAGTAAATATTTATTAACAAAATTTGGCAAAGATGCTAGAAACAACTTTTTATTGTAACCAGTTGATGCGGTAACTTCTGCTTCCGATAAGGATATTTGAAAAACAACTTGATGCAAAATTTTCAGCATCATTCTTGGTAAATCTTTACCAATATGTAATTCACCCTTTTGGGCTGCTTCCGATAAGCATTGATTAACTAAATTACTCAAAGTTTCTACATCTTCTGAAGGTTCAGGTAAAGCTTGTAAAAATAAAGCCCGCGCACCTGTATGTACAGTACCGTTCATTCCCAAACTCAATGGGTTATTCAGCAAATAGCTCGGCGCTAACATTCTAATAATACCCAAATCGTTTCCCCGCCATTGAGGTTCGACTTGCATTAATTTCTTTACGTCAGCATGAGAAGTATGTACAATTGCTTGGTCTACTGCAAAAAATTTGTCTCCGATATTTTCTTTAGCTGTATTCAGAAAACTCTTTAATTTCTGGAGCATTACCAAGCCATCTTGATAATAAAGCCGTAAGCGCAACATTTGACCAATTTTACTGTCATAGCCGACTTTAGCTAAAGTACGTGAAAGCTCTATTTGACGCTTTTGCGCTTTAATAACTTGTTCTTTAATTGCCATAATTTTCCTTGATTATTGATTTTTTACTGAATTATTCAATTGCTAAATATTGATACTTTGGGGAATTTTTGAAGGAAGTAAATATTCGTAAGTGGGACGATTTTGATTGCGTTGATGAATAGTAGCTTCAATTTCTTTTAAATTATTTCGGAATGCCTGCAAAGATGTTCTTACTAAGGTATCTTTAAAATAATTTTCTGGATAATCACTTAGCTTTTTATAATAAATAGACCCAAGTATATAGACTAGATTCAATTGTTCTTGTGCTTGCTCCAAGGGTGGGAGTAAATTCAGGTAGTCTTCTTCGCTGACTTTACCTTTGAGAATTGAAGCAGGCTGATAACCAGCCAAAGGTACCGCTGGGGCATAGTTCATCATATCTCCCTGTGGAAAATTAACCGCAGCGTGTTGAGCGCTAGCAGTAAATATAATCAGCGTTACAGCATTAATTAAGTAATCTAAAGTTTGAATGCGTCCATTTTCTTGACCAAAATCTGGCACTCTTCCCCCATCGTAGGCTTGGGCTTCCGCAGCCCATTTCTGAATATAACTGTCATTTTGTACGCTTGTATCCGTTTGATAGTAAATGCTTAAATAGTCTGAAACCCATGTATGAATTGCATTCCAAATTAACAGTCCATCATCCCGGTATGGATAAACAGGTAGCTTTTCAATATCATCTACTCCGCGTTTCTCTAATTGCTTGGGTAACATCGCTTCATTGAAACCATAGCTTTGCAAACCAACTGCTGCTAAAACACGGGAATTATCAATAGTTGATGCAAGTAATTTATCCACACCCCCACCAGGAGCAATCAAACTGCGTTGGGCTGCATCGTTTATCGCTAAAGTACCTTCAAAATGAGGACGTAGCAATATACTAAGGGGATGATTCTCTGGTAATTGACGATTAGTTGCGATCGCAAAGGGACTTACGAATAAATGAGTACGTCCTAAATGAGTTACAGCTTCGTGGAAGTTAGCATCTGCTATTTGTACAATAGTTTTGGCAAATAGCCAAGCATACTTGTCAGACTTGGGTGTAAAAATCGGATTATCTTTTGGGTTTTGACCACATTGAATCGCAACTGGGCGCATTAAACGCGATTTATCGGAATTTTTAGGAACAGCAAATAACGCTAACGGAGCATAAATATACTTTTGTTGTTGAGGGAAAGTTCCATTAACAGCACCTGCTAAAATTCCGTAATCAGCAAGATAAAGTCTTCCTTCCTCTCCCGCTGCGGCTAAAGAATCATCACTTCCCATAACCTCCTGATATTGAGCTTCGGTGAGTGCAAATCTATCTCCCAATTTATTGACTCGCTCAATCATTACGGGATTGTATCCACCTACTCGCATATAGGCAAATACTTGATCTTCGGAAAAAGTTTCAGCTATTTCAGGTACTTTCATCTCAGGGAACAGCTTTTGATAATCCTTCAAGCTGTTAACATGTCCAGTAGGACGTTCTTTATATAAAAGACTTTTAACTCGATTCAAAGAATCTTGGAAAATAGAAAGTCCGCTTTCCTTGAGTATAGAAAAGAATAAATCATCGATTTCTCTATAATCTTTTGATAATCCTGTAAGTAATAAATTCGGAATAATTTGTAAAATTCTAGCAGTAACACTTAAATTAAAAGGTAATGCTCCTTTCGCTAATACTTCGAGGAGAAATAATCTCACATCATCGTGAACATTTTTAGAACCACGATTTCCCCGGTTTGTAATCAGGGTATTGATAAAAATAACTTTTAGTTGTCTCGCTAACAAACGCAACCAGCTAGTAGAAAAATTCTCATTACCAGGAAGCTCATCGAGCATCGCAATAGGTGGAATATGGGTATAGTTATACTTGTATTCTTGTCGAGCAACTTCCAATTTATCAATAAGCGGCAGATTTTGATGGTTCTTTTGTGATAAATCAGTCATGTATAACTTTTCCTCCCATTTAGTGTTCTAAATATAACTTCATTAGCCAAACCAAGAAAACGGTTTTTTTAATTTTTCTTAATGGATGAAGTTAATTTGTTGGGAATCTAACATTATTTAAATAGTGAGTAGGTGATAAAACTTATGCACTTATTAAGTTAGCTTCCGTTATTTTAAAGCTATACAAAAATAAATGAGATTGCGATATCCGCAGGAAAAGCATTAAAAAACGTCACAAATAAGCAAACAAATTCATTACTCAAAAAGTAGCTTGCTTATCGCAATTAACTTAAAGCGCTTGCACAGAAATGTCCATAAATGGCACAAAAAAAGATGAGCATTGATTGCCCATCTTACAATTTAAATTTATAAATCTTTACTTAATGCTACCTTGAATCGCAGTAGCATCAATTGGCTTGATAAAGTATAACTTCACAGCTTGCCAACCGTTGGAAACATAATAGGGTAGCTTTTGGAAAATTTGCAGGAATTTTGGTGTATTAGAATTGGCGATCGCTCTAAGCTTCTCGTTATTTTTAACGCAAATTTCCAAACGCTGGTAAAATTCCGGTTTATTCACATCCAACATGACTGGGAATACTCTTCCAGCAGTGTCGTTAGTTTTTTCAATTACGTCTTTATCGTATTCCCGTGCATCTAAACCGATTGCAGCATAAAAATCTTGACGCTGAATATCGTTCAAATACATTGTCGCGAATACCGACAACAAGAAGAAGCGACACCATAACCGTGCTTTCCAATCATTTAAGGTTTGGGGTTGCGCCTGCATTATCGCATCGAAAAAGTCACCGTGGCGGTTTTCATCTTGACACCAGTTTTCAAAGAATCGGAAAATCGGATAAATCCGATCTTCGGGATGCTTTTCTAAATGACGATAAATATTGATATAGCGCCAATAACCAATCTTTTCAGAAAGATATGTAGCGTAAAAGATGAATTTTGGCTTGAAGAAAGTGTATTTGCGACTCTTGGTTAAAAATCCCAAATCCAGCGACAAATTAAAATCTGACATCGCTTTATTCAAGAAACCAGCATGACGCGCTTCATCCCGCGACATCAAATTAAAGCATTCAGCTAAAACTGGGCTTTTTCCTTTGAGACGACGACCTAATTCTTTATACAACAAAAAACCGGAAAATTCTGCTGTACAAGAACGTTCTAAAAACTCAACGAATAATTGGCGAGTTTCCCCATCAATATGTTCCCAGGATTGCTCAAATTCTGCATCCCGAACAAAATGATGGCGGTTGTAGTCAGCGCGAAACTCTTCTAGAATCGCTTGCAACTCATCCTCATTAACCGAGATGTCCATCCGTGCCATCTCATCAAAGTCAGTGGTATAAAACCGGGGTGTCAACAAAGTTTCCTTCGCTGGGACTTTAATACCCGGACGTATTTCTTCAAAGCCTGGTTTTTGTAGGGAATCTACCATGTCCTGATTGTTATAAGTGTCGGGTGTATATACGGTGTACTCGTAAACGGGCTGTGATGCCACGTCTAAAAATTGGGATACGAAAATATTGCGTTTAAGTATAAATATCAGTTTACCAAGGACTGAGGTATGAATCACCAGGTGAAACGTTAAGAGTTGCAACAAATTAGATCGGGAGATGGGGAG
>NZ_JADEWL010000312.1 GCF_015207665.1 Plectonema cf. radiosum LEGE 06105 | reverse complement strand
CCTCCCCACCTCTTCTGAAAACTTTATACTTGAATAGAAGAGTTTTTTAAAAAGGAGGGTCGAGAAATGACTCCCAATCCCGCCATTATGCAAGCTGTGGAAAAGCTAAACTATAGGGTCACTGTTGGTGATGTGGCTACACAGGCTGGATTAAATATCGAAATGGCAAATCAAGGTTTGTTAGCACTTGCAACTGATGCTGGGGGGCATTTGCAAGTGGCGGATACAGGTGATATTGTTTATCTTTTTCCCCGTAATTTCCGCGATGTTTTACGAAATAAATATCTGAGATTACAGTTAGAAGAATGGTGGAAAAAAATTTGGAATGTTCTGTTCTATCTAATTAGAATTTCCTTTGGAGTTGTCTTAATTCTTTCTATCGTCTTAATTTATATCGCTATTATTTTCATTGTTTCTTCTGCTTCCTCTGACCGCGATAATGATAGAGGTGGTAATTTTGGCGGTGGTTTAAGATTTTTCTACTTTCCAGATTTATTTTGGTTTTTTAGCCCAAATTATAATACTGGGTATCGCAGCCAGGGAAGACGACAGCGTGAAAGCAGCGAATTAAATTTCTTAGAAGCTATATTTTCGTTTTTATTCGGTGATGGAAATCCTAATTTAAATCTGGAAGAGCGCCGCTATCAAGAGATTGCATCTGTGATTCGTAATAATGGTGGTGCAGTAGTCGCTGAACAAATTACACCTTATTTAGATGATATTGGCGAAACATATCAACAAGAATATGAAGATTATATGCTGCCAGTTTTGACAAAATTTAACGGTAAACCGGCAGTAAGTCCTGATGGTGAAATTGTCTATTCTTTTCCAGAATTGCAGGTAACGGCTACCCAAAATAATCCCAAATCAATACCAGCTTATCTAAAGGAATTTTCCTGGAATTTTAGTAAAGCAACTTCCTCACAAGTAATGCTCAGCGCTGGATTAGGTGTAGTAAACTTTGTCGGTGCTTTAATATTAGGAGGATTGTTAGTAAATGGTACTCTAGCTAGAGAAATCGGAGGGCTGGTTGCTTTCGTTCAAGGAATTTACTGGTTACTGTTAGCTTACGGTGCTGGCTTTCTTGTAATACCTTTAGTACGATATTTTTGGGTAAAATGGCGTAATGATCAAATTAGCGATCGCAATCGTCAGCGTCAAGCAAGAGCGAAGCTGATAGCCGCTGCGGACGAAAAGTTACAGCAAAAAATCAACTACGCTCATCAGTTTGCCACAAATACTGTTATCGACAAAGACAATTTAGCTTACTCTACCGAAACCGATTTAATTCAACAAGAATTAGAACGCTCCGACCAAATTGACGCAGAATGGCGCAAACGGCTTGAAGAAGGGGGTTGATGGGGTGATGGGGTGATGG
>NZ_JADEWL010000311.1 GCF_015207665.1 Plectonema cf. radiosum LEGE 06105 | reverse complement strand
CCCTGGTTATAATTAATTTCTGTAAATCTTACTATTCTTATGGGACGCAACATTTCTAAATCGGATTTACCATCCAAAATGTGTCCGGTGTGTCAGCGTCCTTTTACCTGGCGCAAAAAATGGGCAGATTGTTGGGATGACGTAAAATATTGTTCTGAACGTTGTCGTCGTCGGCGTTCGTCGGAGAAAATTGAAAGTGAAAATTAAGTGCTGAAAACTGAGATAATTATACATACTAGTTCTCGTAGTTCTCGATATTACTAAAAGTAAGTAGAAAGAGAAAGCAATAAACCTTCTTCTCCGAAACCCTCAATAGCTAATATCAATAAACTTTTCCTATAAGACTTACACAATAAATCACAAAAATGAATCTCTTGGTGCAACCTAAATTAATTATTCACGGTGGGGCTGGTAGCTCTCTTAAGGATAAAGGAGGAGTAGAAACGGTACGCCGCTCTCTTTATCAAGTAGTTGAACAAGTATATTCTCTACTGATGTCGGGGGCTAGCGCAAATGAAGCGGTGGTTAAGGGCTGTCAAATGTTGGAGGACAACCCGTGTTTTAATGCTGGTACTGGTTCTGTACTCCAATCCGATGGTCAAATCCGCATGAGTGCGGCTTTAATGGATGGCACTGCACAAAGTTTTAGCGGTGTAATTAATATTACGCGAGTTAAAAATCCAATTGATTTAGCACTAAGTTTACAAGATTCTCCAGACCGAGTTCTTTCGGATTATGGTGCTGCTGAATTAGCACGGGAATTACGGGTTCCCAGTTACAACCCTTTAACTGATACACGTTTAGAAGAATGGTTACAGGAGCGTCAAGATAATTTTAAGAAAACAATGGCTGGAGTAGTAGCTCAAAAGGAACTAGTATCAAACAACAATGCCAGACGCGGTACTATTGGCGTAGTTGCTTTAGATAGTCAAGGAAATCTCTGTGCAGGAACTTCCACAGGTGGTAAAGGTTTCGAGCGCATCGGACGTGTCAGTGATTCTGCTATGCCCGCTGGGAATTATGCTACTAAATATGCAGCAGTAAGCTGTACGGGAATAGGAGAAGATATTATCGATGAATGTTTAGCACCTCGAATTGTAGTGCGCGTGGGCGACGGTATGAATCTTCAAGATGCGATGCAGCGCTCATTTATTGAATCACAAGAAAATAAGCGAGACTTAGGGGCGATCGCCCTTGATGCCAAAGGAAACATTGCTTGGGGTAAAACTAGCCAAATATTGCTTGCTGCCTACCATAACGGCGAAAATATTGGCGATACATTAGAAGTATCACAAGAGATGCAGGTAGGAAAGGTTTAAGGTCAAAGGTTACGAGGAGGGGAGTTGATGGTTGATGGTGGTTAGTTGACAGTTAATTTCTCCCCATCTC
>NZ_JADEWL010000015.1 GCF_015207665.1 Plectonema cf. radiosum LEGE 06105 | reverse complement strand
TAAAGGAAAGCATTTCCACTGTAATTAGAAGCATTAATTGTATTACCTGTATCTCCCCCACTTAAAACAACTCGTTCAATATCGGTAAAAGTATCTGTACCTGTAACATCACTTTGAAGAGTACCATTGGTAAGTGTAAAATCGGTATCTGCTGTTTCTCGTAGGGTATCAAAACCATCTCCACCGTCAATCGAGTCATTACCTTCACCACCGTAGAGATTATCGTTTCCATCTCCACCAGTTAAAGTGTCATTTCCAGCAAATCCGAACAGAAAATCATTTCCTGCTCCTCCATCAATAATGTCATCTTTTGCGGTTCCCCTGAGTCGATCATCTCCAAAAGTTCCATTGACTTCGTTTGGAGCGATATATTGATAGGCACCAATATCAACTGTATTATCAACAGTCCGCTGAAATTGTACACCTCTTTGGTCAAAGAAAATTGACTCAGTAGTATTACCATCTTTATCTAAGTCAAAACTATCTAGAGCTAGGTTAGTATTACTACCTGCATTAATTGCTGGACTACCACTTAAAAGTGCATGAGTCTGAGTAGCACCACCATTATCCTGTAGAGGACTGAGTAATGGATCGATTGGAGCAGCAATTGTACCAACAATGTCACCGCTAATCAAGCCGATTACACCATTACCGTTACCGATTAAGTTATTACCACCACTAGTAATATTACCAAAAGCTAAGTTTATAAAGTCATCATTATCTGTATTAGCTGCAACAATGCTATTAGAAATATTAGTAATACCAAAGTTAGCAATACCACCCCCTACTTGAGAAGTACTATTATTTCCACTAGTATTTTGGGCTATGTTATTTGTAATAGTGCTGTTGCTAATCGTTGATTTACCACCTAATGCGGGATCAAAGGGATTTAAAGGATTAATTGTATTAACTAATCCACCACCACTTTCAGATGCAGTATTACCACTGAGAGTACTGTTAATTAAAATTAGACTATCATCATTACGAATACCGCCGCCATTTTTCGCGGTATTACCACTAAAAGTACTATTTACAATTGTTGCTGAAGCACCAATCGTGTTGATCAGTCCACCACCACCACTGGTATTACTCGTTCCAATTGAGGTGTTATCGGCAATAGTACTATTAATAATAGCTATAGTGCCATCGTTACGAATACCACCACCATCATCAGCAGCTTCATTATCACGAACTACAACATTTTTTAAGGTAAGGTTTTCTCGGTTCCAAATACCTGCACCATCATCGTTATTGTCATCACCTGCTGTAGTTTTTCCACCTGTAATACTTAAACCTTCGATAGTGACATTAATTTTATTACTGCCGTTGCTATCATCAATTTTGAAGACACGTGATGCATTATTACCACTAATAGTAAGTTGATTCGCACCTAAACCCTCAATAGTAACAGCATCTGTTATTAGTAATTCACCGCTAGTCAGAGCAATCGTTTGTCCCTTCAAACTAGCATCAAAGGTAATTGTATTTGCACCTGCAAGATTGTTCGCGTTTTGAATTGCTTGTCGTAAAGAACCTTCACCACTGTCGTTAGTATTGGTAACAACTAAGCTATTATTTATTTCAGCGACAACTTGAATGCTTCCTGTTGGTAAATCGGTTCCAGTACTTGAAAAAGTCCAGTTTTGAGGATTATTAATCGCTGCTAACCATTCTTCCCGCGTACCGTTAGATATAGTATTAAAGTTAAAAGCAGCATACTTTGCAACAATATCATTAAGGAGAACTGCTGTATTATCTTGTTGAGATAATCCAGTAATTACACTACCTGTATTGGAAGTTGTCGCGTCTTCAAAAATACCAGTATTATCAACTTGATAAATAGCTGTAAAATTGGAAGATAGGGGATTAGTTGAATTAGTTGATTGAAATGCTGCTATTTGATCTCCCGTTGCAGCTAAATCTAAACTTCCAGAAACGTTATTCCAAGTAAAATTACTTGATGAATCTACCCTATTAATAACTGTACCAGCAGTAATATTGCTATTAGCAGTAAATTTAACTACTCCCTCCGCAGTTCTAAAAGTAGAATCAGAACTCTTCCAACCGTTATCGGTAAAGTAGATTTCAGTACCCGCATCTAAATCAACTAAGGGAACAAAAGAAAAGGAATCGGGAGAACCATTGGTGATATATCCAATAATTGCAATATCACCGGGATTAAGAACTGTAGCTGCCATATAAGTCTATTATTTTAATTAAGATTGTTAAAAAAATAACTTATACATCTCCTTGATTTCATCGAGGAATTTTCGGAAATATCTTGATAAAAGCATGAAGATTGTTAACTATGGAATTTTAAATGCAGAGGAATGCAAAGTATACGCGGAGAAACGTAGAGTTTTCTGATTTTAATCTGACAAATTTGGGCAATGTTGTACTAAACTATTAGCAATTAAGCCGCCTACTCTGGCTTAACCTACAAGGGATAAAAATAATGGATAAGCAATTTAAGAACAGGCAATTTGTCTCTTGGTGTAAGAGATTAATTCGTGTTGGCTTGTTTAGCTTATATGCAGCAGTTGCTCTTGATACTAATAGCAGTATTGCCGCACCAACTGGAAAACTAGAAGATTGGCGATTTTCTCCCCTAGGTTCGCAGTTAGAAATTTCTCTCTCAGCACCATCTCGTCCCCAGTATTTTTACTTATCTCAACCTCCTCGTTTAGTGGTAGATTTACCTAATACCAGATTAGGTTACGTTCCTACCGAACAAAATTACAACGGAGCAGTTCAGAGAATTCGCGTTTCTCAGCTAAACGAAGATGTAACACGTATTGTCCTGGATTTAGCTCCGGGAGCCTTTTTTGACAGCAATCAAGTACAATTACAACCCCTTTCACAAAATCCTAATCGTTGGGTGCTTCGTCCTTTTATTGCTCGTAATGACAATTTTTTACCACCAGGATATTCATCAGTAGGGGGTGATTTACCACCGGGTGCTTACTCTCCACAACCACCAGGGATTCTTCCACTCCCACAACCACCAGGTAATCTTCCTCCTGGAATGTATAATCCTTCACAAACTATTCCAAGTGTAAATACACAACCTGTTTTTGCTACACCCTTAACATTACCGCCTGTTAACAATGGAAGCAATGGATATTTACAGCAGCCTACTGTAACTGTACCACCGATTACAAACAACAACCGATTTCCACAAATCCAAAATCCAGTTCTTCCACCCGCAACATTTCCTTCACCGTCAGGAAATTTCAGTACTCCTCCATCCCTTTTCCCCGCAGCCCCATATAATTCTCCGGTAATTAATACACCAGAGTCTGGAATAATTGAATTTGGACAACCTTTCCCCAATCCCAATCAATAATTTGATGCTTTAAAAAACGTGAGTTTTACACAATCACAGAAGTCTGGTTTTTACGATTAATATCCCTAACCCAACAAAACAAGTCATAACAACCCGATTTCTTACCCCACGAAAAAACAGTCGCAGAAGTCGGGTTTTAAAGAAAAATGTTCGTAGCATCAGAAAACAAGTCATAAAAACCCGACTTCTTAGATTCACCATCGAATTCAATACAAATAGAGACGCAATGAAAATCTATTGCGTCTCCATATCAAGTCTTATTTTTAGTAACAGCCCTAATGTTAACAATAACTTTCTAGAATCTTTCCGTCTCTCCAGGTAAATTTATAGCTCCTTCTTCTGTACTAAAGAAGTTTTTCGCTGCATCATTTTGATAGATGCAGTTAATAGCAAGCTCTTTACTATCTAATCTACCCGTAAACCCAAAAGTATTTAAACGATTTTTGCAATCTCTTATTTGATCTGATGTTACTAGGTTTTTCTGTCTTAAAATTTCCCAGTTACTTTGACGTAAAACGCATCCAGGGCGCATACTGGGTTGACCAACATAAACATTAAACGGGTTTAGAGTTACAAATAATCTGGTATCCATAACCATCGCACTGGCTCCATACTGTACGCAAACCTCTGGATTTGGTGCTTTGGTATCAATATACTCACGAGAAGCAACATTCGATGGTGAAAAAGTTGCTGTAGAACTAAAAGCGATACCAATACCAATACCTAGAATAAATATGCCCCCCAGAATGGCAATAGTTGTGAAATTAAATACTGAGGAGCCAAAATTAGAGCTTTTAGGAGAGGTATTAGTTGACCTACTACTATATTTATTACGTTTCATATCTGCTTTTTTAACTTCACGCCTCGAACTACAGGGAGCAGTAGTTAAAATCTCCCTCTTTAAGTATGACGATTTTTTGATCTAATTGTCCGTTACTTTCGCAATAATCTTTCACCTAAATTACAAAAAACATGGGAAGAGAGGGGAGAGGAGTAAGAGGGGGGAGCTTTCAAGGGTAGGTATTTAGGTTTTGGACAAATAGTTGAGAATTTTCTCAACTGTTGAACGTAGCTTTAAGGTTTCAGACGATAACTTTGGCTCTAAAAGCAAGAAAATAGGTCTAATCTAAAAAACCTACCCATGAGAGAGAGGGGGGAGAGCGGGGAATAGGGGAAGAGCCGGAAATAGGGGAAGAGCCGGAAGAGTGGGAAATAGGGCAAGAGCGGGAAGAGGGGAAAATAGCGAGCGAGACGCTCGCACTAACTCCCAACTCCTAACTCCTAACTCCTAACTCCTAACTCCCATCTCCTAACTCGCTATAGCCAAACTTTCCTCTAAAGGCATAAAACGAAAAGCGCGATCGCCACCCCTTTCAATTACAACTTTTACTCTTGGCTCGATTTTAGGTAAATTTGCCAAATATTCTACCTCTTGATCATCAAGAGTATGTCCGTCAATAATCCACAATACTAATCCTTTGGATTTTGGTGGCAACTGTTCTAATTGAGTACTAATGATTGGCGGTAAATAATATACATAACCTACCGCAGCTCCGCTACTGGTGCTTTTTTTGCCAAGATGTGGAGGTCTTACACCGTGAACTCCAGTTAAATAAGCTGCTACATCACCAATTCCTTTGCCGCTGATACACAAAGCATTGTAGCCCTTAGCACGCAATCGACGACGATACCGACCTTCAAAACCGCCTTCTAAAGGTACATACACTGCAAGAGCGCCAAATTTTTCCAACTTACGAATGAAACCGCCACCGTTAGTAAGTAATGCCATAAAACTTTTTCAAATACCACTTCGATAATTCTATTATTAGTTAAAAGTTATCGGTTAACAGTTAATTAGCGACCAGTTAAGAGTTTTGTATGATCGAGTGCTAATTTCTTGTTCTCCCATTTCTCTAAAAAGAATCTGGACAAAATAAAATAAATAACTTACACTATTTATTTGTGACCAAATTCAAACATTAGCCGCTCTGTAAATAAAATTCTTGCTTAAGACTATTTTGTAAGATTTTCAGCAGATTTATCCCAAGAAATTAGTTAAAAGCGATCAAAGAGTGGTAAATTAAGAAGCCTTGAGGTAAACTTAATACGCTTAAGACTTTTTAGATTGGTAAACTAGTATATTGGTTGATAATGGCATAATGTCAGCCTTTGAAAAAAGGATACTGAGCGGAATTAGCCGCTTAAGTCCACCGAAGTGAAAGAGTAAAAGTGCCAAAGCAATTGTCTAGAAAGGCATTGCTGCACAAATCGCAAAGCTATCAAGCATTGCATTTAATTCTTTAATCTTTCCTTTCAGGAAAGTATTTTAAGCTGCGCCAATAAATCAACAATTTTTAGATGATTGGCGGTGAAAGAACAAAAAAAACCCGTTGTAGAAGTTGGATAAGCTTAGCCTGAGCTACTCCTGACTTCTGAGGTTTTTTGATGACATCGGCGGGTAGTTTCTTGAAAAAGAGACTCCAAAATCCTAAAGTTCCGAAATAAAGCGGAAAACTGATAAAAAGGAGACTTGTAACTGTGTCTGTAGGTATTCTCGGCACCAAAGTGGGTATGACTCAGGTTTTTGACGATGCGGGAGCAGCAATTCCCGTTACTGTCGTTCAAGCCGGACCATGTACTG
This sequence comes from Plectonema cf. radiosum LEGE 06105, assembly GCF_015207665.1. GTDB lineage: Bacteria > Cyanobacteriota > Cyanobacteriia > Cyanobacteriales > Nostocaceae > Rivularia > Rivularia radiosa_A. The sequence continues at coordinate 85,073 of NZ_JADEWL010000015.1, read as the reverse complement.
TAACCCAAATCAAAACTATTCAGACCGACGGTTACTCCGCCATTCAATTAGCATATGGTGAAGTAAAAGCAAAAGCATTAAATAAGCCGATGTTGGGGCATTTAGCAAAATCTTCTGCTCCACCTTTGAGGCACTTAGAAGAATACCGCGCCGAAAGCACGGATGAATATTCTTTGGGTCAGCAAATCAGTGCTGATATTTTTGATGCAGGTCAGCTAGTAGATGTAGTCGGTACAAGTATCGGTCGTGGTTTCGCAGGAAACCAGAAGCGTAACAACTTCAGTAGAGGTCCGATGTCCCACGGTTCTAAAAACCATAGAGAACCAGGTTCCATCGGTGCTGGTACTACTCCCGGTCGTGTTTATCCCGGTAAGCGGATGGCTGGACGTTTGGGAGGTAAGCGCATTACAGTTCGCAAACTAAAAATTGTGCGAGTTGATGCCGAACGTAATTTATTGTTAATTCGGGGAGCGATTCCTGGCAAATCAGGAGCATTAGTTAATATTCTCCCTGCAAAAGAAGTGAAATAGTCATTCGCGGAATGGATTTTGGATTTTGGATTTTGGATTGAATAATTCAAACAATTCACTAAAAATTAAAATCTGAGATTAGGTCATTTACTTTACCCAGAGCATAATAAAACGGCAAGGTAAATGATAAATAAAAAACAAATGGCAAATGACTAATTTAAGAAGGACATAAAAATGGCAGATTGTGGAGTAAAAAACTGGCAGGGAGAAGAAGTCGGACAGAAAACCTTGGATTTAAAAGTTGCCAAGGAAGAAACTGCTTCTCACATCGTACATAGAGCCTTGGTTCGACAATTGGCTAATGCTCGCCAGGGAAACGCTAGTACTAAAACCCGTGCTGAAGTTCGGGGAGGCGGTCGCAAACCATGGCGGCAAAAAGGGACGGGTCGCGCCCGTGCTGGTTCTACTCGTTCGCCTCTATGGCGTGGTGGTGGTGTCATCTTTGGACCAAAACCCAAGGAATATAACTTGAGGATGAACCGTAAAGAGCGCCGTTTGGCCTTGCGGACAGCCTTTGCCAGTCGGATCGACGACATCATTGTGGTTGAAGAATTTAACGAACAATTACAGCGACCAAAAAGCAAAGAATTGGTGCAAGCTATTGCTCGTTGGGGTTCTCAACCCGATCAAAAGACTTTGTTGATTTTGTCCGAACGTGTTGAAAACATATATTTATCAGCCCGTAATGTAGAGAATCTCAAACTGATTGCAGCCGACCAACTTAATGTTTTTGATTTGCTGCACGCAGACAAAATCGTAGTCAGTGCATCGGCATTAGATAAAATTCAGGAGGTCTACAATAATGGCTAAATTTGACCCCCGTAATCTTCCCGACCTAGTGCGTCGCCCGATTCTCACCGAAAAGGCGACAATCAATATGGAGCAAAATAAATATACTTTTGAAGTTGTTCCCAAAGCAACTAAAACTCAAATAAAAGCAGCAATTGAAAGTTTATTTGATGTCAAAGTTGTAAAAGTAAATACCGCATTACAACCTCGCAAAAAAAAGCGGGTTGGGAGATTTATCGGGTTTAAACCCCAATACAAACGAGCAATTGTCACCCTAGTATCCGGGGATGAAGACAAGATTCGTCAGGTTCTATTCCCAGATGTGTAATTAATGGGTAATGGGTAATGGGTAATGGGTAATGGGTAATGGGTAATGGGTAATGGGTAATGGGAATTAAACTCTTAACTCCTAACTCTTAACTCCTAACTCCTAACTCCTAACTCCTAACTCCTAACTCCTAACTCCTAACTCCTAACTCCTAACTTTCTCCTCCCTCCTTGAGCAAAATACTTTGTAGATAAATTTCAAATTATGGGTATTCGTACTTTTCGTCCATACACCCCCAGTAACCGTCAAGCGGAAACTTCCGACTTTTCGGAAATTACCAAATCTAAGCCGGAAAAATCTTTAACCGAACATATTCATCGGGCAAAAGGAAGAAATAATCGCGGTGTAATTACTAGTCGTCGTCGCGGTGGCGGACACAAACGTCTTTATCGGATTATTGATTTTAAAAGAGATAAGCGGGGTATGCTTGCAACGGTGGAAGCAATTGAATACGACCCCAACCGTAACGCGAGAATTGCACTAGTTGTTTATGAAGACGGCGAAAAGCGTTATATCTTGCAACCCCACGGAATGAAGGTCGGTACTCAAATTATCGCCGGTCCAGATTCTCCTATAGAAAATGGCAACGCCTTACCTTTATCAAATATGCCCTTGGGTACCAGCGTTCACAACGTAGAATTGGTTGCTGGAAAAGGCGGTCAAATAGTACGTTCGGCTGGTGCAAATGCTCAAGTCATGGCGAAAGATGGTAACTACGTTACTTTAAAATTGCCTTCAGGAGAAGTCCGCATGATTCGGCGTGAATGTTACGCCACCATCGGACAAGTAGGCAACATTGAAGCCAGAAACCAAAGTTTGGGTAAAGCCGGTCGTAACCGTTGGAAAGGTCGTCGTCCCAAAGTTCGAGGAAGTGTAATGAACCCTTGCGACCACCCCCACGGTGGTGGTGAAGGACGCGCTCCAATTGGTAGATCCGGTCCTGTGACTCCTTGGGGTAAACCTACCCTAGGTAAGAAAACTCGTAAGCCCAAAAAAGCAAGTAGTAAATTGATTGTTCGCCGTCGTCGTAAGGCTTCCAAGCGGGGTCGCGGTGGTCGTCAGTCATAGAATTTTGGATTTTAGATTTTGGATTTTGGATTCAAATATGTAGCCGTTTCCATTAATCCCATAGAGTAAACATCTCACTCCCTAATAGCTATGAATTGAAATTCTGAACAAACAAAAATCTAAAATCCTAAAATCTGAAATTCAAAATTACACCTGATGTGAATTAGTAATATCTCTGATTCTACAAAGTTTTTAAAGTTTGCTTAAATCACTATAGTGAAATTATCAACTTAACCAAGCTGGTTTGAGCATTTTTAATCCAAAATCCAAAATCTAAAATCCAAAATTGATTGTCCTATGGGTCGTTCTCTTAAAAAAGGTCCTTTTGTTGCAGACCATTTACTCAAAAAAATCGATAAGCTCAACGAAACCAATAAAAAAGAAGTTATCAAAACTTGGTCGAGAGCTTCCACCATTTTACCGATGATGGTTGGTCATACTATTGCCGTTCACAACGGAAAACAGCACGTTCCAGTTTTTGTCAGCGACCAAATGGTTGGTCATAAATTAGGAGAATTTTCTCCTACCCGCACTTTTAGAGGTCACTCTAAAGATAGAAAAGGAGGTAGATAACCACAGAGGCTAATAGCATCATGCAATTAGCAACTAGGTGAAATTTATTATGGCTACTGATACTAAAGAAGTAAAAGCGATTGCTCGATATATAGGTATGTCGCCCTTTAAAGTACGCCGCGTACTTGATCAAATTAGGGGACGTTCCTACCGAGAAGCACTGATAATTTTAGAGTTTATGCCTTATAGAGCCTGCGACCCAGTATTAAAGGTTCTTAGAAGTGCTGCTGCTAATGCCGAACACAATGAGGGATTAGACCGGGCATCTTTAATAGTTTCCACCGCATTCGCCGATCAAGGTCCAGTATTCAAGCGCTATCAGCCTAGAGCGCAGGGTCGTGCTTATCAAATTCGCAAACCCACCTGCCATATAACCGTTGCCGTGTCTGCTGACCCGGACGCGGTGTAAGCAAGCACTCAGAAACGATTTAGAAAGAGTGCGAATATATTTTAGAGGAGATCATAAGTGGGACAAAAAATTAATCCAATTGGATTTCGCCTGGGAATTACAAAAGACCATCAATCTCGTTGGTTCGCAGACCCTTCTCGATATCCAGAACTACTTCAAGAAGACTATAAACTTCGCCAGTATATAGATAGTAAGTTGGGTAGAAGCGCTCAAAATAATGCCGGTATTTCCGAAGTCAAAATTGAGCGCAAAGCAGACCAGATTGATTTAGAAGTATCCACTGCTAGACCTGGTGTAGTTGTAGGTAGAGGTGGACAAGGTATTGAAGCATTACGTCTCGGACTACAACAAGCTTTAGGTGGTAATCGTCAAATTCGGATCAATGTCGTTGAAGTAGAGCGTGTTGACGCTGATGCTTTTTTAATTGGTGAATACATAGCCCAACAGCTTGAACGCCGAGTTTCTTTTAGGAGAGTGGTACGTCAAGCAATTCAAAGAGCGCAACGAGCTGGTGTCCAAGGAATCAAAATCCAAGTCAGTGGACGCTTAAACGGTGCGGAAATTGCCCGTACAGAGTGGACTCGTGAAGGTCGGGTTCCCTTACATACTTTACGAGCTAATATCGATTACGCCTACGTTACCGCAAAAACCATTTACGGTATCCTTGGCATCAAGGTTTGGGTATTCAAAGGAGAAATTATTCCCGGAGAAGAAGAATCATCAACTTCTAACCCTAGAAACGAACGCGAACCCCGTCGTCGTCAACAACAACGTCGTCGTCCTTCTTTTGAAGACCGTTCAAATGAAAATTAGTGGTTAGTCGATAGTGGTTAGTCGATAGTGGTTAGTGGTTAGAAGATAAACAACTAACAACCAACAACTAACAACTAACAACTAACAACCAACAACTAGCAACTAACAACCAACAACTATTGACTCATGTTAAGTCCTAAAAGAACTAAATTCCGTAAGCAACATCGCGGACGGATGACAGGATTAGCGATGCGAGGTAGTAGTCTCAACTTTGGTGATTTTGCTCTCCAGGCTCAAGAACCATCTTGGATTACATCTCGTCAAATTGAAGCCTCCCGTCGAGCGATGACTCGTTACATTCGTAGGGGTGGAAAAATCTGGATTCGAGTATTCCCAGATAAACCCGTGACAATGCGTCCCGCAGAAACCCGAATGGGTTCTGGTAAAGGTAATCCCGAATATTGGGTAGCTGTAGTTAAGCCAGGAAGAATTTTATTTGAAATTGCTGGTGTAGCTGAAGAAACTGCTCGCGAAGCTATGCGTTTAGCTTCACACAAGCTACCAATAAAAACTAAATTTATTTCCCGTGCCGAACAAGAACCAAAAGCATAAATTATGCCTTTTCCTAAAATTTCAGAAGCTAGAGATTTGAGCGACGAGCAATTAGTGCAAGAAATTGTTGCCACTAAAAAGCAGTTATTCGATCTGCGCTTACAACAAGCAACTAAACAGTTAGAGAAGCCCGCAAAATTTAAACACGCTCGTCACCGTTTAGCTCAATTGCTAACAGTAGAAGCAGAACGTCAACGGGCTAACAATAGTTAATGGATAGTGGATAGTGGTTAGTCGATAAACAACTAACAACCATCAACCAAAAACCATCAACTAACAACCAACAACCAACAACCAACAACCATCAACTAACAACCATCAACTAACAATTAACAACTAATGGCTATTAAAGAAAGAGTTGGCTTAGTAGTCAGCGATAAAATGCAAAAAACCGTCGTAGTCGCCGTGGAAAGCCGTGATAGTCATCAAAAATACGGCAAAATTGTAGTTACAACCAAACGCTACAAAGTTCACGACGAAGAAAATAACTGTAAAGAAGGCGATCGCGTCCGGATTCAGGAAACCAGACCCTTAAGCAAAACTAAGCGCTGGCAAGTTAAAGAAATCCTCAATAGCAGGAATAACTGATAACAAGCGGTTGTTACATCCTTAACAACTTTACAATGGAGATAAATTGTGATACAAGCCCAGTCTTACCTAAATGTTGCTGATAACAGCGGTGCGCGTAAATTGATGTGCATCCGTGTTCTGGGTGCCGGGAATCGAAGCTATGGCAGCATTGGCGATCGCATTATCGCTGTCGTCAAAGATGCCCAACCAAATATGGCTGTGAAAAAGTCTGATGTGGTAGAAGCTGTAATAGTCCGTACTAAAAAAGGCGTAAATCGCGAAACCGGCATGACCATTCGTTTTGATGATAACGCCGCAGTCATCATTAACAAAGACGGAAATCCCAGAGGAACACGGGTATTTGGTCCCGTAGCACGGGAATTACGCGATAAAAATTTCACTAAAATAGTTTCTCTGGCACCGGAGGTACTGTAATGTCAATTAAGAAAAACGTGAAGCCTAAATTTCACAAAATGCACGTCAAAACTGGAGATACCGTTCAGGTAATTTCTGGAAAAGACAAAGGCAAAGTCGGTGAAATTGTGGAAACAATGACTAAAAAGAGTAAAGTTATTGTTAAAGGTGTAAATATTAAAACCAAGCACGTCAAGCCTCAACAAGAAGGTGAATCGGGAAAAATTGTTACCCAGGAATTTCCCATTCATAGTTCTAACGTTATGCTTTATTCCACCAAGGAAAACGTAGCTTCTCGCGTCTGTTATACCTTTACCCAAGAAGGTAAAAAAGTCAGAATGTTAAAGAAAACTGGGGAAATAATTGATAAATAGTTAGGAGTTAAGAGTGAGGAGTTAGGAATTTAATCATTTTAAATCCTTATAACTCATTGATAAATAGTTAAGAATTAGGAGCTTCATAACTCATAACTCATAACTCATAACTCATAACTTGTATTTCCCTGACCAAGCCCAGGGATTAGGAGAAAAAATGGCAGTAGGATTAAAAAGTAGATATCTGGAGACAATTGTCCCCAATCTGATGAAACAATTTGAATATTCAAATATCCATCAGGTACCGAAGGTTCTAAAAGTAAGTGTTAACAGAGGATTGGGGGAAGCTTCTCAAAATGCCAAAGCATTAGAAGCATCTCTAAATGAGATAGCATTGATTACTGGTCAAAAACCAGTAGTCACGCGAGCAAAAAAGGCGATCGCAGGATTCAAAATTCGAGAAGGTATGCCTGTAGGGGTAATGGTAACTCTTAGAAGCGATAAGATGTACAACTTTCTCGACCGTTTGATTAACCTGTCATTACCGAGAATTCGTGACTTTCGCGGAGTCAGTGCCAAAAGCTTTGATGGTCGGGGAAATTATACTCTAGGAGTTAGAGAACAATTAATTTTTCCAGAGGTTGAATACGACCAAGTTGACCAAATTCGCGGTATGGACATCTCGATCATTACTACAGCTAGAAATGATCAAGAAGGTCGCGCTTTACTAAAAGAAATGGGAATGCCCTTTCGGGAGCAATAAGTTCATCTAAATAGAGGAAACGATGGCGGCAAACGACACAATTGCAGATATGCTGACGCGCATCCGCAACGCTAATTTGGCTCGGCATCAAACAACACAAGTGCCAGCAGCCAAAATGAGCCAAAATATAGCTAAAGTGTTGCGGGAAGAAGGCTTTATCAATGATTTTGAAACAGCCGGAGAAGGAATTGAGACTCATTTGGTAATCTCTTTGAAATATAAAGGTAAAAATCGCCAACCAGTAATCACTGCTCTCAAACGAATTAGCAGACCGGGTTTGCGAGTATATTCCAATAAAAAAGACTTACCAAGAGTATTAGGCGGTATTGGTATTGCCATAATATCTACATCCTCCGGCATCATGACCGACCGAGAGGCACGTCAGAAAAATTTAGGCGGCGAAGTACTTTGCTACGTTTGGTAGTTCAGAAATTTTGGATTTTAGATTTTAGATTTTAGATTTTTCTAAATTCCTACTAAGAAATTTGTGAGATAGAACTCGTCTTTAAGTTAGTAGTGGTGATAATTTCCTCAATCCAAAATCCAAAATTCAAAATCTAAAATTGGGACATTTAAGGACAAAAAACCATGTCTAGAATTGGTAAACAACCAATAACAATACCTGCAAAGGTACAAGTCACAATTAACGGTGGCAAAGTATCTGTAAAAGGTCCAAAAGGCGAACTTTCACGGGAACTTCCAACTCAAGTTAGCGTTTCCCAAGAAGGAGATACTTTAACTGTATCCCGCCAAGACGATTCGAGAGTGTGCCGACAAATGCACGGCTTAAGTCGTACTTTGGTTTCCAACATGGTTGAAGGTGTTTCTAAAGGATTTCAGCGTCAATTGAAACTTCAAGGTGTTGGTTATCGAGCGCAAGTCAAAGGTCGTGATTTAGTTCTCAACGTTGGATATAGTCATCCCGTGGAAATTGCTCCACCAGAAGGAGTTCAATTTGCGATTGAAGAAAAAGGCGTTGCGATAGTTGTTAGCGGTTACGACAAAGAAGTGGTTGGAAATACAGCCGCTAAAATTCGTGCGGTTCGTCCACCAGAACCTTACAAAGGTAAAGGCATTCGTTATGATAACGAAATTGTCAGACGTAAAGCTGGTAAAGCTGGTAAAGGTGGTAAAAAGTAAATTATGAAAACTACCCGTCAACAATCAAAACAGCGTCGTCATCGACGCATCAGAGGCAAAGTATTTGGCTCTTCCGAGCGTCCTCGCTTGGCAGTGTATCGCTCCAACGAGCATATTTATGCTCAAGTGATAGATGATACATCACACCAAACTTTGGCTACAGCATCAAGTTTAGAGCCGGAATTAAAATCTAAATTGACTTCCGGTTCTAATCAAGCGGCTTCCACTGAAGTTGGCAAGACATTAGCTGTACGAGCGTTAGAAAAAGGCATTACTCAAGTCGTATTTGACCGTGGAGGCAACCTTTATCATGGACGTATCAAAGCATTAGCTGATGCGGCGCGAGAAGCTGGTTTAAGTTTCTAAAGCCAATTGACAAGTAAAATCAAGAGAACATTCAAAACATGGCAAATAATCGTCGTAAAACGAGCCGAGCTAAAAAAGAAGAAACTAACTGGCAAGAGCGCGTAATTCAAATCCGACGAGTAAGCAAGGTTGTCAAAGGAGGTAAAAAACTCAGCTTCCGGGCAATTGTAGTCGTCGGTAACGAACGCGGTCAAGTTGGGGTGGGAGTAGGTAAAGCCAGTGATGTGATTGGAGCCGTCAAAAAAGGTGTAGCTGATGGCAAAAAACATTTGGTAGAAATTCCAATTACCAAATCCAACTCTATTCCTCATCCAACTAATGGTGTTGGTGGCGGTGCTAAAGTTATTATGCGACCAGCATCACCTGGTACTGGTGTAATTGCTGGTGGTGCAGTGCGTACCGTACTGGAATTAGCAGGAGTTCGTAACGTTTTAGCAAAACAACTCGGCTCTAACAACCCTCTCAATAACGCCAGAGCCGCAATGAACGCTCTTTCAGTGTTGCGAAACTTCAATGAAGTTGCCGAAAGTAGAGATGTCAGTATTGAAAAACTTTACGCCCAGTAGAGTGTAAATTGCGAGCAATCGTGTAAAAAAAATATAAGTAACCAAAATGAGACTACAGGATGTTCGCCCTCAAGAGGGTTCTAAGAAACGTCGCCGACGTGTCGGACGCGGGATTTCAGCTGGACAAGGTGCTAGCTGCGGTTTTGGTATGCGTGGTCAAAAATCTCGTTCCGGAAGTGGAACCAGACCAGGTTTTGAAGGTGGTCAGCAGCCCCTTTATCGTCGGATACCTAAACTTAAAGGTTTTCCCGTCGTTAATCGGAAAAAATACACTACGATTAATGTAGAGAAATTGTCTTCACTCCCAGCAAATACAGAAGTTAATGTGACTTTGTTACGAGAGAATGGTATTCTCACTGCCGTACAAGGACCATTAAAAATTCTCGGAGATGGAGAATTAAACGTTGCTCTAAAAGTACAAGCCGCAGCTTTTACGGATACGGCTCGTAGCAAAATTGAGGCAGCTGGTGGTAGCTGTGAAGTTGTATAAGTAAGTGAGCCATTCAGTCAAAATAGCGCACTAAAAAATGCAATGAATACAGCCCCGTGCTGCCTGGTTAACATTCATCGGTAAATCGTCATTATGATAAGTCGAGATAGAGCTCCAACTGCTCAAGAAACTTTTATGCAGATGGCGCAAGCAGCAGGTTTGAGAGGTCGGCTGTTTGTCACCATCGGTATTTTACTTTTGATTCGTTTGGGTATTTATATACCTATTCCAGGGATAGATCGAGTGCGTTTTAGTGCTGCTATGCAAGGAGGTAATGGTTTAGCAGGAATTTTGGATATTTTCTCTGGTGGTGGATTCTCGGCATTAGGAGTTTTTACTCTTGGTATTTTACCGTTTATTAATGCCTCGATTATCATACAACTACTTACGGCTGCTATCCCAGCTTTAGAAAAATTACAGAAAGACGAAGGCGAAGCTGGAAGACGCAAGATTTCTCAAATTACCCGATATGTCGCTTTGGGTTGGGGAATTGTTCAAAGTATATTTATTTCGGCAGTTTGGCTTAAAGGCTTTGCAATTGATTTCGGTCTGGTTTTCGTATTTGAAACTGCTTTAGCTCTTGTCGCTGGTTCGATGTTCGTGATGTGGGCATCGGAAGTGATTACAGAAAGAGGAATTGGTAATGGAGCATCCTTACTTATTTTCCTCAATATTGTATCTTCTCTACCTACAACTTTGGGCAGTACTATCAGTTTCGCTCAAGTTGGAGGTCGTCAAGCAGTCGGTCAAGTCGTTGTATTATTACTGCTTTTCTTGGCAACAATTGTTGGTATCGTTTTTGTTCAAGAAGGGATGCGTCGGATTCCGATTATTTCGGCTAGACGACAAGTCGGTAGAAGAGTTCTCGCAGAACAACGCAGCTTCTTACCCCTGCGACTCAATCAGGGTGGAGTAATGCCAATTATTTTTGCCACTGCAATTTTGAGTTTACCTCTTTTAATTGGTCAATTTACTCAAAATCAGCAAATAGCTGAGTTTACAAACACTTATCTGAATCCTGGTGGTTCCGGTTGGTGGGCTTATGCACTCATATACCTGTTTTCAATTATTTTCTTTAGCTACTTCTATTCTTCCTTGATTGTTAACCCAGTTGACATCGCTCAAAATTTAAAGAAAATGGGTTCCTCAATTCCGGGAATTCGCCCTGGTAAAGCAACCAGCGAATATCTAGAAAGAGTTTTGAACCGACTTACCTTTTTGGGTGCTGGTTTTTTGGGATTGGTTGCGATTATTCCTACCGTGGTGGAAAGAGCATTGGGAGTACCGACTTTCCGAGGTTTGGGTGCTACCTCTTTGTTAATTTTGGTAGGTGTTGCTATTGATACGGCTAAACAAATCCAAACTTACGTGATTTCTCAGCGTTATGAAGGGATGGTGAAACAATAGTGACCCGAATCATTTTTTTAGGACCACCCGGAGCCGGTAAGGGAACTCAAGCTAAAATTTTAGCTGACCACTGGGGAGTTCCCCATATTTCTACTGGTGATATCCTCCGCGAAGCTATTAAAGAACAAACGCCTTTAGGTGTCAAAGCTAAAAGCTATGTAGATAGCGGTCAGTTAGTTCCTGACTTATTAGTCCAAGATATGGTAGAGGAACGCTTACAAAGAGCCGATACTACTTCCGGGTGGATTCTTGACGGTTTCCCTCGTACAGTTTCTCAAGCCGCTTTTTTAGATAATTTGTTGCAAAAAATCAATTTAGACGGCGTGATGGTAATCAATCTAGATGTACCAGATGATGTAGTTGTCGGTCGTTTGCTCGAACGCGGACGAAAAGATGACTCCGAAGAGATTATTCGTCATCGTTTAGAAGTTTACCGTTCCGAGACTACACCTTTGATCGATTATTATCGCGATCGCAAACAGTTAATCGTTATCGATGGCAATAAATCTCCTCAATCCGTTACTTCCAACCTCAAAGATTTAATTGTCAGTTGTTAAAAAAAGCAATTTTTTTTAGAAGTAATCTGAATATCTTGATTCATTTTACTTCTAAACTGGCGCTTACCACCCGTTCTCAGTCATAGTTCGGTAATAAGCAATAAAACTTTAAATAAGATATATTAATAAATTGTTGATATATATTCTAAAAATCTAAAAAATTTGCTCTCATTACTAGCTGCAATCAAAAAAATACTGTTGAGTTGAAGGAAAAACAAATTGTCCAAACAAGATTTAATTGAAATGGAAGGCACGGTAACAGAATCCCTGCCTAATGCCATGTTCCGTGTAGACCTAGATAATGGCTTTAACGTTTTAGCCCATATATCTGGTAAAATTCGCCGGAACTATATCAAGATTCTACCTGGGGATCGCGTCAAAGTTGAACTTACACCTTATGACCTAACAAAAGGTAGAATTACTTATCGATTGCGTAAAAAGTAAGTTTATCTTATGTGGAATATTATACTACAATCTCAAAGTTTTTGTTTTACATCAAAATTAACTGAAAAGTTTGCGAAATCGTGTTATAATTTACTATTTGGAGTTGATTGAAAAGGCAATGAAAGTAAGAGCGTCGGTGAAAAAAATGTGCGAGAAATGTAGCGTCATCAAACGGCGTGGTCGGGTAATGGTTATTTGTTCAAATCCCAAGCACAAGCAACGTCAAGGGTAAAACCGCTGCCAATTTGAGCGTCGAGACAGGCAAATCTTAGAGAAAAGGTTTTGACGTGATGATTCACCATTCGGATGTATTAAGTTACATAGACATCCGAACCTTGCAAGCGCGTATAGATGAAAAAAACATAATATTAGGAGACTTCTATAATGGCACGGATTGCCGGAATAGACTTGCCACGCGATAAGCGTATTGAAATAGGTCTAACTTACATTTTTGGAATTGGCTTAACAAGTTCGCACAAAATATTAGCTGCAACAGGTGTTAATCCTGACACTAGAGTCAAAGACTTGAGTGATAGTGATGTCACAGCCTTGCGAGCAGAGGTAGAGAAAAACTATCAAATAGAAGGTGACTTAAGACGCTGGGAAGCGATGAATATCAAGCGCTTGGTTGATATTGGCAGTTACCGGGGTCGTCGCCACCGTATGGGCTTACCAGTCAGAGGTCAGAGGACTCGTACCAATGCTAGAACCCGTCGTGGAAGAAGACAGACGGTAGCTGGGAAGAAAAAGGCACCGGGTAAATAAACTAATTAGTTATTTTTCAATGCCGGTTGGATATTCAACTTTCTACCTTAACTCAACTATAACGATATGGCACGACAAACAGGAAAAAAAAGCGGAAGCAGAAAACAAAAACGTAATGTACCTAGTGGAGTAGCCTATATACAGTCTACTTTTAACAATAGCATCGTCACGATTACCGATACTAATGGGGATGTGATTTCTTGGGCTTCTGCTGGTTCAAGTGGTTTTAAGGGAGCCAAAAAAGGAACCCCCTTTGCCGCTCAAACAGCAGCCGAAAGCGCAGCTAAACGAGCTATTGACCAAGGGATGCGTCAGATAGAAGTAATGGTAAGTGGTCCGGGAGCAGGTAGAGAAACAGCTATTCGGGCAATTCAAGGAGCAGGATTGGAAATAACCTTAATTAGGGATATTACTCCGATCCCTCATAATGGTTGCCGTCCACCCAAGCGACGTAGAGTTTAAATACAATTTAAAGAAGGTATAATTCCGGGCATACACGGAAATATTTCTGTATTTATAACTTACCTGACTCTAATTATTGCTCCTTAATTATTGGCGGCAATTTTAAATTACATCTGCCTTTTGCGATGATTCTCCTCAATGGCAGAAGTAATCGTGGAAATAAAATAGCTGACATCAAAAGCTGTTCAAGTTCACATCTCGAAAAAAGATACATAGCTTCCGCAAAGTGTAAGGAATATTGAGTAGTGCCTTAGTTTACAGGCATTGTGATGATTTTCTCAGTAAAGCGGACTTTAATTTAAATTGATTGAGGGCGGGCAAAAATTAACAATTGCCTGCCGGGATAGGACCTGATTAAGAAGGGAGGTTACTCCGTGGCGCAGTTTCAAATTGAATGTGTAGAATCTAATACAGAAGAAAGTCGGAGCCACTATTCTAAATTTGTTTTGGAACCTTTAGAGAGGGGTCAAGGAACCACCGTTGGCAACGCTCTCAGAAGAGTTTTACTATCTAATTTAGAAGGGACATCAGTTACAGCAGTCAGAATTGCCGGTGTAACCCATGAATTCGCCACCGTTAAAGGTGTGCGGGAAGATGTGCTAGAAATCTTGATGAGAATGAAAGAACTTATTCTCAAAAGTCACTCTTCTCAGCCCCAAATTGGTCGTTTATTAGTGAACGGTCCGGCAACTGTCACCGCAGCCCACTTTGATTTACCGAGTGAAGTAGAAGTTATCGACCAGACTCAGTATATAGCTACCTTAGCAGAAGGCGGCAGACTGGAAATGGAATTTCGGATTGAGAGAGGTAAAGGCTATCGCACGGTAGAAAGAGGTCGTGAAGAAGCTACATCTTTGGACTTTCTGCAAATAGATTCAATTTTCATGCCGGTGCGGAAAGTTAATTATAGCGTTGAAGAAACTCGTGGAGAAAATGGCTACCCCAAAGACAGACTGCTTTTAGAAGTTTGGACAAACGGTAGTATTGCTCCACAAGAGGCGCTTTCTTCTGCTGCTGGGATTTTAGTGGAATTATTTAATCCGCTGAAAAATATCGAAATTAACCCAGAAGATACAGTTTCAGAAATCGACCAAGATCCAACAGCCCAAATACCCATCGAAGAATTGCAGCTTTCCGTGCGAGCTTACAACTGCTTGAAGCGGGCGCAAGTAAATTCGGTGGCGGATTTATTGGATTATACCCAAGAAGACCTTTTAGAAATCAAAAACTTCGGTCAGAAGTCAGCAGAAGAGGTTGTAGAAGCTTTACAGCGACGCTTGGGAATTACTCTGCCAACGGAAAGAGCCTCAAAACACGCTTAACTAAGCTTTAATTAATTAGATAATTAATTAGATTCATTCAATTGATCCCAAATAACTTCACAATTGCGCTATGCGTCACTGTTCTAAACTCAAAAAACTCGGCAAAGCAGCCGATCAGCGCCGTGCTTTATTGCGAGCGCTTTCCACCGAACTAATTCGTCATGGGCGAATAACTACCACTATCACCAGAGCTAAAGTGGTACGATCAGAAGTTGATAAAATGATCACCTTAGCTAAAGATGGTTCTTTGAGCGCTCGTCGTCAAGCCATTGGCTATCTTTACGACAAAGATTTGGTTCATGCTTTATTTGAACAAGTCCCCACTAGATATGGCGATCGCAAAGGAGGTTACACCCGTATATTGCATACAGTACCTCGTCGCGGCGATAACGCCCAAATGGCAATTATCGAATTAGTTTAATTAGTCAAGGATGTAATTTAGGCAAAAAAGCATCCAAAATCTTGATTGTATGTTAGAAAGCTCCCAGCCAGTAAAAACTCAGAGGATTGCCTTGGTAATCCAATATCAAGGCACTCATTTTCATGGCTGGCAAAAGCAACCCAAATACTGTAGCATCCAGGAAGAAATTGAAAAAGCAATATCTACTGTAGTCGGTGATGATGTAACCTTATATGGTGCCGGGAGAACCGATAGTGGAGTTCACGCAGCCGCTCAAGTAGCTCATTTCAATATCGCCAGTAAGATTCCACCATCAAAGTGGTCATCTATTTTAAATAGTTACTTACCTCAAGATATATTAATTAGGGCTTCAGCAGGTGTTAGCGACAATTGGCACGCTCGTTTTAGTGCAGCGTATCGACGGTATCGTTATACGATATACAATGAAAAGCTACCCAATTTGTTTGTCAAACCCTTCAGTTGGCATTATTATCATGCTTCCTTGGATGAATCATTAATTAGAGCAGCACTCCAACCGTTGATTGGAAAACATCACTTAGCAGCCTTTCACCGTGCTAATTCCGAGCGTAAGCATTCATGGGTAGATGTACAAGCCGTAGAATGTTATCGTGATGGGGCATTAGTACATATTGAAATTCAAGCAGATGGATTTTTGTATGGCATGGTTCGTTTACTGGTAGGAATGTTGGTTCAAGTCGGTTCTGGCCAGCGAAGCGTTTTAAATTTTACTAATATCTGGAAACAAGAGCGCCGCAACGAAGTAAGATATGCTGCACCTCCCCAAGGATTATGTTTACTGCGCGTCGGCTATCGGGAATTTCCTTTCCCTGCTAAAATTTGGTACGATACCTTGCCCAAATTTAATTTGTCAGATAATTCTGTAAATAAAATTTCCGATTGTATTCTAGGTGAAATCACTGCCTAAGAATGTATATATAAATGAAAAACAAAAATTAACAATCAAAAAAATTGCAAAGTAATGAACAAAACATACCTTCCCACCCAAGAAACCGTCCAGCGTGATTGGTATATAGTAGATGCCGCCGACCAACGTCTCGGTCGTTTAGCCACTGAAATCGCCATGATTTTACGCGGCAAAAATAAACCTCACTTCACTCCTTATATGGATGCGGGGGATTTTGTAATTGTCGTCAATGCTGAAAAAATTGTAGTAACTGGGAAGAAAAGCTCCCAAAAGCTTTATCGTCGCCATTCCGGTCGTCCTGGTGGAATGAAGACAGAAACCTTTGAACATCTACAAGCACGTTTACCAGAACGGATCATCGAAAAAGCTGTTAAAGGTATGCTGCCTAAAAATAGCTTGGGACGACAGTTATTTACAAAGCTAAAAGTGTATGCCGGACCTGCTCATCCTCATGCAGCGCAGCAACCCAAAGAACTCAAAATTAACACAATTCCAGGAGAACAAAATTAATGCAAGCAACAGATACTAACAGCGGTCGTGCCGTTTACTGGGGTACTGGTCGCCGTAAATCCTCAGTAGCAAGAGTACGTCTTGTTCCAGGTAACGGAAAATTAACCGTTAACGGTAAAGAAGGTGATTTGTATTTCCAATTTAACCCCAACTATCTTGGAGGAATTAAAGCGCCTCTAGAAACCTTGGGATTAGAAAACGAATACGACATTTTAGTCAAAGCAAATGGCGGTGGTTTGACAGGACAGTCTGATGCAGTTCGTTTGGGAGTTGCTCGGGCTTTGTGTCAACTCGACCCAGATAATCGCTCACCCTTGAAAACTGAAGGCTACCTTACCCGCGATCCCAGAGCCAAAGAACGTAAAAAATACGGTTTACATAAAGCTCGTAAAGCACCTCAGTACTCCAAACGTTAAACAGTTAACAGTTACCAGTTAACAATGTTAGCGCAGCGTGACACGTAAAACATCTGGGAAGTTGGTAGCCCTGTCTTTTTAAAGCAGGGTGGAAAACTGACTCAAGCAGATTTATCTGCTGTGGTAAAATATTAGTAGCAAGTAGGAACAACCATCTACGTAAAGAAGCATTCCTAGTACGGTGAAATCCCCGCAACGAAGAACCGGATGCAAGATGCATAACGACCTTCTGGAGCAAGTAATGGCAGGATGTTGAGCGTACCGAACTGGCAGAAGTGATGGACGTAGGATCGCATAGTATTGATACAAGTAAGCGCAATTGCAACATCAATTTTGATAGTTGTTTTGAGCGTCTAGGGGGATATTTGACTATCCCTTTTAAGCAAGTCTTAAAGAATCTGCCTCTTTTTAAAGGGCAGAGTGTCAAGCTAACCTCATACAGTTATCAATGCTTATGATGGGAAACTGTTAACTGCTTGCGTTTATGTTGAAAAGTTGGAGTAAGTTACGTCATAATTGTTATACATTCACCACGATTCACCACGAAGAAGAAAATGGCAAAACCAGAGATTCATCCAGAGTGGTATCCAGAAGCCAAAGTTTACTGTAACGGTCAGGTTGTAATGACCGTTGGTTCTACTAAACCCGAATTACACGTCGATGTTTGGTCTGGAAATCACCCTTTCTATACAGGTACTCAGAAGATTATTGATACCGAAGGTCGCGTAGAACGCTTCCTGCGTAAATACGGTATGTATGACAGTCAAAATAAGAAAGACAAAAGCGACGACGACAAAAAATAGCAACCAGGCAAATGCTGCAATCAACGACTCAGCTTAACTGAGTCGGTTTTTTAGTATAAGCCTGGATAACTATTTTTTTAAGGAGCGTTGCACCATCATGGCTGAACAATATTTGCTGGAGAAACTAAAATCCGTCGAACAAACTTTTAATGAACTAACTCGTCGCTTAGCTGATCCCGATATCGCTTCAAATCCAGATGAATATCAGGAAGTAGCAAAAGCGCGTTCTGGGTTAGAAGAGGTAGTTAATACCTATGAAACTTGGAAAACTGCCCAAGAAGAATTAATTGGGGCGCGTGAAATTGCCAAAGAATCTCAAGGAGACTCAGAGTTGCATGAAATGGCAGCTTTGGAAGTTAAAGAACTCGATCGGAAAATAGAAGAACTTGAAACTCGTTTAAAGGTACTACTTTTACCCCGCGATCCCAATGATGAAAAAAATATCATGTTGGAAATTCGTGCCGGTACGGGCGGTGATGAAGCAAGCATCTGGGCTGGTGATTTGGTGCGTATGTATTCTCGCTATGCAGAGACTCAAGGCTGGAATGTCAAGCTGATCAGCGAGTCTTTAGCGGAAATGGGCGGCTTTAAAGAAGCGGTTCTGGAAATTAAAGGCGATCGCGTTTATAGTAAGCTCAAATTTGAAGCTGGAGTGCATCGTGTACAGCGAGTACCAGTGACAGAGGCTGGAGGACGAGTTCATACTTCTACTGCTACTGTCGCAGTCATGCCAGAAGTGAATGAAGTAGAAGTTCATATCGATCCCAAAGACATTGAAATGTCTACAGCTCGTTCCGGAGGTGCTGGCGGACAAAATGTCAACAAAGTTGAGACTGCCGCAGACCTTTATCATAAACCTACGGGTATTAGAATTTTCTGTACCGAAGAACGTAGCCAGTTGAAAAACAAAGAACGGGCATTACAGATTCTTCGTGCTAAATTGTATGAAATAAAATTGCGCGAACAACAAGAAGCAGTCACAGATTTGCGTCGTTCGCAAGTTGGTACTGGTTCGCGTTCTGAGAAAATTCGTACTTACAACTATAAAGACAACCGCGCTACTGACCACCGTCTTGGTGAAAACTATTCACTCAACCCAGTCTTAGAAGGCGATTTAGACCCAATCATGCAAGCTTGTATATCTCAAGACCAGCAAGAGCGTTTAGCCCAACTTGCTGCTTCAGTTACTAATTAATCCCCTTAGCACAGATTAGGAAATTTAGTTAGTTTTGTATACAAAAATTAAACATGAAAATATTCCCACTCAATAGCCATTGCTAAATCATTAGAAACCGCTTGTCGTGCCATAGCTTTTAATACACACAAGCGGTTTTGCAATGCGTTATGTAGTGCATCTTCCATCTCAGTCTGATAGTAAAAATAAATAAATTCCCGTTTCATGAGGTGATTTAATAGTTGCCAGCTCTTGAAGTCCGAGCAATCTTCAATTAATAACTCTACTTCCTTTTGCCAAGTTGGGAAAAGCCGATAGCTAAAAAATCCGCTGCAAACACCACCTTCATGGTTCCAATAAGAAATACAAACCTGATATTTGAGTAAACGAATTTTCTTAATTGCTTTTACCTTACAACCAGCAGCTTTGAGAACAACTTTCACCTCTTTTGACGAAACGCTCCAGAACTCTGGTTCAATTTTATTCGATGTGATTAAATTTTTGCCTTTTGGACGATATAATTTTTTTTTAACTCTCTTGTTGAACATGATGCCCCTGAAATATTATTATTTGCAGAAATAACCAATAAATAAGTAGTTTCTTAATTTCAACTGAAACAGGAGGAGTCCCGCGCTAAAGCCGCTTCGGTGAGCGTCGTTCGTAATGCGAGTGAGCTTATAGATCCACCCCTGACCAAAACCGACAATCATTATATCGTCCGGGGAGGGGTGGTCGATGAGCGAACAAATTCCTTGTTCTATCCCAAGTATCTTTATCTTCACGAGATATAATAATATCACAGTTCGTGAAGATAATGTCTCAAGTAATCACCGCCAAGCTGAAACTAAACCTAAACGCCGAGCAAAAAGCTCTGGTGTCTCAGACTGCTTTAGCCTATCGTGATGCCTTGAATTACACTTCACAAGTCGCTTTTGATGCGGGTAAAACCAGTAACGGTGCTAAGTTGCAGAAGGCTGTCTACAATGAATTACGAGTTCGATTTGGGCTTGGAGCGCAAATGGCTTGTAATGTACCGGCGACAAGTATCTTCCACTTACAAAACCCTCTGGACTAAGGTAAAGCAATCTAACGATGCCATCGCAAAAGGCTACACCAAAAGACGATACAAAGGGCTGGATAAAGCTCCTAAATATATTTCTCGAACTTGTACCTTGAACTATCAACGTGACTACTCTTTTAAGACCGAGCGGAGAGTAAGTATTATCACGCTCCAAGGTCGAATAGTAGTTTCATACGATGGATACAATAAGCATCTAGATTTGATTGCTAATGGTGCCAGTATTGGAGCGGCTAAAATTGTCTATCAGCGTTCCTCTAAAACCTACTATCTAATGGTAAGTGTCGAAGTGGAAACACCTGAACTCGACCCACTGAAAATAACCAGGGTCTCTGGTGTTGATGTGGGTATGCGCTATCTTGCCGTGGAAACAGATTTGAAGAACAAATCTAAATTCTACTCAGGGAAGTTGCCTAGACACAAGGCTAACCACTATCATAAAGCTAGACAAACTCTTCAGCGTAAAGGCACTCGTTCGGCAAAGCAAAGATTAATCGCTTTGTCTGGAAGAGAAAGACGGTTTATCGTTGATGTGAACCACCAAATCAGTAAGGATATTGCAAAGCCGTGGAGCCTAATTGGACTAGAAAACCTAACCGGAATACGGGATAGAACTAGAACCAAATCTGGCAAGAAGGCTAGCAAAAAAAGACGTAGAGCTAATAGAAACAAAGCTAAATGGTCATTTGCCGAATTGCATGGCTATATTGACTACAAGGCTAATCTAAATGGTTCGTTAGCAACTAAAGTTCCGGCTCATTACACATCGAAAAGTTGTCCTAAATGTGGACATACATCGGATGCTAATAGACCCAATAAAGGGCTATTATTCCGCTGCGAATGTTGTGGTCATGAACTTCATGCGGATTTGGTTGGTGCGCGAAATATTGCATTAAGAACGCTGCTAGTTCGGCAAGTCTGGACTAGTACGGGGAGCTTGTCAGCATCCCCTAATGTGTCGAGGGATGAAACCAAAGCTGAAATCCTGCAAAGGTTCTCAGAATTGCGGTGGACTTCAGACACAAGCCCCCACTGTAGCGGTACTCCGCTCAGTGTCGGGTAGTTGACCATAAAATTAAACTTATAGTATGGAAACGAAAAAACGAAAGTTTTTAATTAATATAATTGAGTAGCTAGTCTTGAAACGTGAATATAGAAAGCAGACAGAAACTGATAGAAATAATAAAATTAGCTCGCGGTTCCCTAAGCCAGCGTGCTTTTGGTAAGCAGTTGGGAGTTTCCGCAACAGCCGTTCAAATGTGGGAGAAAGGAGTCAAAACTCCAGACACGGAAAATTTGGCTCAAATCGCTGCTCATGCTGGCTATACTTTAGAAGAATTACTGTGTTGTCTGGGAGGCAAGCCAATACCCGAAGTTTCCGACTTAAATCTAATTATTAGGCAAATTAATAATATGCCTTTATCTGAAGTCGCAATTATTGCTCAAGCTGCTGCTGCTCGATTTGCGGCTGCAACTGAGTCAATCAATGATCGGGCAAAAGCGAGTTAAGTTTTGATATATTAGTTAATTAACTAACCTTCAAAGCGGTCAAAGAGCAACTTACTCCATCGAAGAACTGCATAACTAGCCTTCAGATTTAGCTCATTCTTCGACAGAAGTTGCTCAAGTAGTTCAAGCTGGTACGGCTGAATCTTTGAGTAATCAAGCGAAAGCCTGGGAACATTCATCAAATAAAAACAATATTTAATGTAGAGATGTAGCAGTGCTGCGTCTGTTATCGACTATCGACGAAATATCACGAAAATTTCTTCGGACTAGAATAATTCCAACACAAACTTTGTAGTTAAATTTTGTTAAGATTGGACACAAAGGACAGCAGCGCGTTCCCTTGCTGTAACTATCCCTTACCTTGGAGATTCTTGATGCTACGACTAGAACATATTAGTAAAACTTATCCTACAGGCGAAGTTCTCAAGGATGTCAACTGGGAAGTAAAAGTTGGCGATCGCATTGGTTTAGTTGGTGTGAATGGTGCGGGGAAGTCAACCCAGTTGAAAATCATTATTGGGGAAATGGAACCGACATCGGGAGAAATTATCCGTCCCAACAGTTTACATATAGCTCACCTCAACCAAGAATTTGAAGTAGATCCGACTCGCACCGTCAGCGAAGAATTTTGGACGGTATTTGAAGAAGCAAACGCAGTACAATTAGCTTTGGCGCAGGTACAGCGAGATATGGAAAGCGCTGATCTTGATCAACTTGATAAATTAATTGATAAATTAGATAAATTGCAAAGGCAGTTTGAAGCCTTAGACGGTTACGGTTTAGAAGCACGCATCGGCAAGATTTTACCAGAAATGGGATTCGAGCAAGAAGATGGCGATCGCCTGGTAAGTTCTTTTAGCGGTGGTTGGCAGATGCGGATGGGTTTAGGTAAAATTTTGTTACAAAAACCCGATTTATTACTGTTAGACGAGCCGACAAACCATTTAGATTTAGAAACCATTGAATGGTTGGAAACTTACCTCAAAGGTTTGAATACTCCAATGGTAATAGTTTCTCATGACCGAGAATTTCTCGATCGACTTTGTAATCAAATTGTCGAAACCGAACGGGGTGTTTCTACAACTTATCTTGGTAATTATTCTTTATATTTACAGCAAAAAGCTGAAAGTCAAACAGCACAATTAAGTGCATACGAACGTCAACAAAAAGAATTAGATAAACAACAAGCCTTTGTAGAGAAATTCCGGGCTAGTGCTACTCGTAGTACCCAAGCGAAAAGCCGGGAAAAACAACTTGATAAAATCGAAAGAATTGAAGCACCAATTGCTGGAGTTAGAACATTAAGATTTCAATTTCCCCCAGCACCCCGCAGCGGACGCGAAGTAGTGGAAATTAAAAATTTAACTCATATTTATGACGACAAAATATTATTTTTATCAGCTAATTTATTAATTGAAAGAGGGGATAGGATTGCTTTTTTAGGTCCGAATGGCGCGGGTAAATCAACATTACTGCGTTTAATGATGGGCATGGAAAAACCCTCAGAAGGTGAAGTTCAATTAGGCGAACACAACGTTATCCCTAATTACTTTGAACAAAACCAAGCCGAAGCCTTGGATTTAAATAAAACGGTCATGGAAACTATCCATGATGAAGTTCCCGACTGGAAAAACGAAGAAGTACGCACTTTATTGGGACAATTTTTATTTAGCGGTGATACAGTATTTAAAAACGTAGCTGCTTTGAGTGGTGGAGAAAAAGCACGTTTAGCATTAGCAAAAATGTTATTACGTCAGGCGAATTTACTTATTTTAGATGAGCCAACAAACCACTTGGATATTCCAGCCAAAGAAATGCTTGAAGAAGCTTTACAAAATTATGATGGTAGTGTAATTGTTGTTTCTCACGACCGATATTTTATTTCCAAAGTAGCTAATAAAATCGTTGAAATTCGCGATGGTGAATTCCGAGTTTATTTAGGAGATTATCACTATTATTTAGATAAAATTGCTGAAGAACAAGAACAAGCAAGATTAGCTGTCATTGAGGCAGAAAAAGCTGCTAAAAAAGCTGAGAAGCAGAAAAAATCAGCAGCTAAGCGTAAATGAATTTAAAAGGTAATGGGTAATAGGTAATAGGTAATTGGTAATAGGTAATAGGTAATTGGTAATTGGTAATTGGTAATTGGGAATTGGTAATTGGTAATTGGTAATTGGTAATTGGTACAGAATTGAAAAGCCTACACTAATCTGACGGTAAAGTGTACATAGTTGACTTAGGCTATGAATTACGTATTATGTGAATTAAGCGCTCAAACCATTATCATCACGTTGATAGATTAAACATCGAGATTTAAGCGAGCTTCAAAACCCTTGTAGAATAAGGGACATTTTTAATTCACATTAGGCTATGAATTGTAAATTATAAATTATGAATTATATTGACAATTGATTTGAGTGTAAAAAAATAAGAGTTCCCCATTACCGATTACCGATTACCGATTACCGATTACCCATCACCCATTACCCATCACCAATTACCCATTACCGATTACCCATTACCCATTCCATAAAATAATTGAAGATACAAATTAACAAGCAATAATAAGCAAAAATTCACTTGCAGTTGTGAGTGTCAATGGTATTATTCGGATATTACGAAAAGTAAAGGGCAAATTTGTTATGATAAAAGCACCTGTTTCTCCCGTGGTGCTGGTAATATTGGATGGATGGGGTTACTGCGAGGAGACCAAAGGAAACGCTGTTGCCGCCTCTTCAACACCCGTTATGGATAGCTTATTGAAGGCTTATCCAAACACGTTGATCAATACCTCCGGAAAAGCGGTGGGTTTGCCAGAAGGGCAAATGGGCAACTCAGAGGTAGGACATTTAAATATAGGTGCTGGACGAGTCGTACCGCAAGAATTGGTAAGAATTTCCGATGCTGTAGAAGATGGTTCGATTAATCAAAACCCAGCGCTGGTAAAAATTTGCCAAGAAGTGCAAAGTCGTCAGAGCAAGCTACATTTAGTAGGGCTTTGTTCTGAAGGGGGTGTACATTCCCATTTAAGCCATCTATTTGGACTGCTGGATTTAGCTAAGGCTCAAGGAATTTCGCAAATTTGTATCCATGCTATCACTGACGGACGCGATACTAAACCCAGTGAAGCTGTAAAATCAATTGGACTTATTCAAGATTATATAGATCGCATAGGAGTTGGACGCATTGTAACTGTCAGCGGACGCTACTATGCAATGGATAGAGATAAACGCTGGAATCGGATCGAAAGCGCTTACCAAGTAATGACGCAAGACAATTTAAGCAGTAACTGTTCTGCTCTAGAAGTAGTACAAAACTCCTATGCAGAAGGAATAACAGATGAATTTATTGTTCCCGTGAGAATTGCTCCAGGAGCGGTAGAAGCAGGAGATGGGGTAATATTTTTCAATTTTCGTCCCGATCGAGCTAGACAATTAACTCAAGTTTTTGTCAAGCCAGATTTTGACGGGTTTGAAAGACAGCAAATTAAACCGCTATCTTTTGTTACTTTTACCCAATACGAGCAAGATTTAGCAGTAGAGGTAGCATTTAAACCCCAGAATCTTGACAATATTCTCGGTGAAGTCATTTCGAGCCATGGTTTAAACCAGTTTCGGACTGCTGAAACTGAAAAATACGCTCACGTTACCTACTTTTTCAATGGAGGTTTGGAAGAACCTTTTGCAGGAGAAGACAGGGAACTGATCAGTTCTCCCATGGTAGCTACCTACGATCAAGCACCGATGATGTCAGCCTCAGCTGTTACCGATGTAGTTTTAAAAGCTATTAACAAGGAAATTTATTCCTTAATAGTAGTTAATTATGCTAATCCAGATATGGTAGGGCATACAGGTAACATGGAAGCTACTGTTCAAGCTTTAGAAGTGGTAGATAAATGTTTAGGACGTTTGTTAGAAGGAATCTGCAAAGTTGGAGGTACGGCTATAATTACAGCTGACCACGGAAATGCCGAATATATGATAGATGAGGGAGGAAATCCCTGGACGGCTCATACTACAAATCCAGTTCCTTTGATTTTGGTCGAAGGAGAGAGAGTCAAAATTCCCGGACACGCTACCAATGTTGTTTTAAGAAGCGATGGTAAGCTAGCCGATATTGCTCCAAGTATTTTGGAAATTTTACAGCTTCCTCAGCCACCAGAAATGACTGGAAAATCCCTGTTTCAACCAGCAGAGTATGATATCAAATCAACTCGTTCTCCCATGAATTTGGTGATGCACAAAAATTAACCAGAAGAATTAAGTTAAAATTTGTTAGTTGCTGGTTGTTAAATGCTATTCGTTTTAGCAACAACTAACAACCAACAACTAAAAACCAACAACTAACAACTAACTATGATTCTCTCAAATATAATACAAGGCATCTGGGCATTTTCTGCTATTGGTTTAATCATTTTAGTATTACTGCACAGTCCCAAAGGTGATGGAATTGGAGCTATCGGTGGACAAGCACAACTTTTTAGCAGTACCAAGAGCGCTGAAAATACTTTAAATCGTGTTACTTGGACTTTAACGGTAATTTTTCTCGGCTTGACTGTGGTTTTAAGTGCAGGTTGGCTTCCTAATTAGGAATGAGTAAACACCGAAAAATCAATACTCCCAAAAGTCTGTTTAAACAAGTAAAAATAGCTTGGGGATTTGCGATCGCAATACTGCTCGTTATTTTAACTAACGTGCAGGTTCATGGTATGTTTACAAATTTTAACTTGACAAAAGTACCGCAAGACCTGCAAGCAGATATAAAAATAGGGGTTGGGGAATCGGAAACTCTTAACAGAAAAAACTCTTTTATTAATACTATTTCTCAAACTGCTTCTCTCCGACGACAAAAACCCCATGCTTTACCATCAAGTTTGATGCAATGGAAAGACGATACAAATAGCGGTGATTATTTTACTGAAATTAAACCCACTAAATATGGTTATTTAACTTGGTGGCAATTTCCAGTTAAAGTTTATTTAGAAACACCAACAGGAAATAACACCAAGCAGTCTCAAGAATGGGTTAATACTGTCTCACAAACAGTACAAGAGTGGAATAATTATTTACCTTTAACAATAGTTGAAAACCCAGAAGCGGCAGATATCACCATTATGCGAAAATCTCCGCCATTGAAATTTACTCCTGGAAGCAACATTCCTCGCGCTCGTTCTGCGGAAACTCGCTATAAAATCTTTAATAAAGACAATATTTTATACCATGACTTTACTATATTATTAAGTCCCTCTCAAACAGGTAAATACCTTTTAGCAGCAGCTCGTCACGAACTCGGTCATGCTTTGGGAATTTGGGGACACAGTACAGACAAAGGTGACGCTCTATACTTTTCTCAAGTTAGTAACCCACCGCTGATTTCTCCTAGAGATGTCAATACATTAAAGAAGATTTATCAACAACCTACTAGTTTAGGGTGGAGTAATGTCGGGATTTAGAAGCAGTTTTAATTAAAAGATTTAAGAGCTTGTAGGTTGGGTTAGACACGAAAAATAAATTTTGTTTGTAACGCGAATTTATAATTATTGTGTCGTAACCCAACATTCTTCTTTTCTAATAAATTGAGATATTTAAGAATGCTCCGGAAAGAATTTGTTGGGTTAAGCGCTCTTCTTAATTTCCTGTTGGGCATCATTATTCTTCGTGCGCCGTGAAGCCAACCTAACAACTACCACTCTCTTAATATAAAAGGGCATATTGTCGCGATTGTAGCAGCAAAGCTGAACGCGCAAACCACCAAAATCAGTCTTCATCTTATGGACAAATTCATTTTTTAAAGCCATATTGAAATTCACAATCCTAAATAATATCAATAGGCTATGAAAGAAAATTTCGACAATATTATTTGGAATGAAATAGACGAACCAAATATTCACGAGAATATGCTGTTTGCTATCCGTAATTTAGCTTCAGACGATCGAGATATTCGCGAAGAATGCTTATGGGATTTGTTTGGTTGTATCTATCATCAAGGAAGTTTAGCCCCTAGAGCAGGTTTTGCCGTACCGTTTTTAATTGCAAGATTACAACAGGAAACAGAACCTATTTAACTTGTTGTTTCAAATAGCCACACCGCTCCCGCAACAAACACCGATCGCAATGCGGATTTTTCGCAGTACATACCTCCGCTCCAAAATCAAATAGCGTCAAATTCCATATTCCGACATCACGAGGCGGAGCTATTTCTTCTGCTGCTTGCCAAAGTAAGGGACAGCGAGATTTTACTCTCCCACCTTCAAAACCAAAAAAACGCTCGAAAATCCGTGCAACATTGGTATCAATCACTGCTTTGTTTTGTCCGTAAGCATTAGCGCAAATGGAACGGGCTGTATATTTACCAACTCCAGGTAATTTGAGTAATTCTGCTTGTGTATTCGGGATTTTTCCTTGGTATTCTTTAACTAATAATTGTGCCGATTTATGCAGTCTTTCAGCTCGAAATGAAAGTCCTAAAGGCTGTAAAATATTTTTGATTTCTAAAAATTGTGTTTCAGCTAATGCTTCCACTGTGGGATATTTTTCCATAAATTCTTCGTACAGGGGAGCAACTAAAGGCGCGTTAGTTTTCTGTAACATGAATTCTGCTGCTAAAATGGCGTAAGCATATGAAGTATTTCTCCAAGGAAATTTTCTACGATGCTGTTTTCCCCAAACTAACAATTCACAACGAAACCATTTAATTTTACCTTTGGATATTGTCCGGTATACAATCATTTCTTGTCTGGTATACAATCATTCATTGTCTGGCAGACAGCTTCTAGGTTGATTTAGACACAGAAATTAAATTTCGTTTGTAGGATCTGCTTTATAATTGTCGTGTCGTAACCCAATATTACTAGGATTAACAACAATTAAGATATTTAAGAATAGCCTATTAGAAAATGTTGGGTTAAGCGCTCTTCTTAATTTCCTGTTGGGCATCATTATTCTTCGTGCGCCGTGAAGCCAACCTACCAACTACTTTTTATACGCGACTAAATCGGATTGAGAAGTCGGGTTTTTTAAATAAATGTTTGTAAGATTATTACACATTTTATAAAAACCCGACGAATGACGATTGGATACCCCAAAAAAATATAGTGCGATCGCCCGCAACCTTTAGCGAACAACGCACTATATATAAACTATATATGTAGCGCGTCACACGGCTTTTTTGCTATGTTGGGGACGAAAATGTAAACTTCGTCTTTTGACGACTTCCTCATAAAGCTTCTCTAACTGAGTTATATTCTTGCCCAGAGTATAACGTTCTAGTACTCGCTGTCGTGCTTTTTTCCCTAACATCAATGCTAACTCTGGATGATCCTGGAACAGCGGTAATAAAGTGCGTAATTGCGATCGCACTCTATTAGTATCAAGTGTTACACCTGCTCCCTTCTGTAATACTTCTCCATCAGCACCGACTTCAGTTGCCAGACAAGCCAAACCGCAAGCCATTGCTTCTAATAGGGATAAAGATAAACCTTCAACTAAGGATGGTAATATAAATACATCGGCTCCCCGTAAAATTTCGATACGGCGATGATCATCAGCAACGAATCCCAGCCAAATAATGCCATATTCGGGGCCATAAAACGGCTCCAAACTAGCTCTTAAGGGACCATCACCAACTATTAGTAATTTACTTTGCGGCCCCATCTCAGCCTGTCTCCAAGCACGTAGCAAAGCTTCAACGTTCTTCTCTGGAGCTAGTCTACCTTGATAGATAAATAAACGTTCGGCTTTAAATTCAGCTTTGATGGCTGAGAAACCGGGAGAATATTTATCAACATCTACTCCATTGGGAATCACGGCAATATTTTCAGCCGGTACACCCATACGTGCTAGCAATTCTCGCTGAAGTTGGGAAAATACGATTACACCGTCATAATTACCTAAAAAAGGTGCATACAATTGATACGCTAAAAGCTGTGTTCCGGATACTAATTTTGCTCCTTTACCAGCAAACGGTGTATGGAAAGTAGCAATTAGAGGAATATCGAGCTTTTCACAAATTTCTGGTAACAAAAAATCTAGAGGAGATAAAGTCAGAGACGCATGAACGATGTCTGGTTTAATCCGTCGTAGCGAATCGGTTAAAACCTTAGTCGCTTTAAACGTAGGAATAGTATAAACCTGGGACTTATAGATAAAAGGTAGGGGTACCTCCTGACAATGTAACTCGTTTGAGCCTTGGGATACTTCCTGGGCAAAATGAAGAAAGCTAACTTCATGTCCCTGCTCTAACAAGCCATTTGTAATTTCTCTACTATAGGTAACATTGCCACAAAAGGGCGTTTTTTTTCCAATCCAAGCTATACGCATTCTTGATTAGTAATCTGGAAAGGGGGTTTATTCGGTCAGATTTTCTGTGAATATGATTGATACGGATTTACGGTTGCACTCGCTGGCTTTGTGGATATCATAATATCTCAATCCTAATTACTGACAACGCAAATTTTTACCTTTTTAAAACTCATAAATCATAAATTTATTTATGCCATTGCTATGCTGTTAATTACTATACGTTTTTATATGAAAAACTCAGACCCTATGTATAGCATCTACCTGATGTATATTTGATTCCAAATATTAAGGAATATATGATTACAGATGTAAATTACCGATGTAATTTTACCATGCTAGTAAAAGCAATAGTCAAGGTAATTCATGGATTCAAGATAGATATTCATGCCAAGGTCATAAATAATCATCACTTAATCGTAATAGCTATTAAGGAGATTTATACCTTGTTAATAGACCACCACATAAAACAATAGCAGCTAATGCCAAAAATACTGTCTGCAATCCAAAAAAAGTTTCAGCGATACCCGCTAATGCTAAAGGTAAAGTCAGAGCAATATTAACTAAGTTATTTTGCAGACCAAATACTTTACCACGCATTTGGGCTGGAGTTTCTGTTTGAATGGCAGTTTGTAAGGGAATACCGACTAAGGCACCAGATACACCTAATAAACCGATTAAAAACAGTACAACCCATAATTGTTGGGTAAATATTGCCAAACCTGTCAGTGAAATTACCATTCCCGCACATCCAGTTAAACTCAACTGGGAAGTTGAAAAATTTTCCCCAAATTGACCTAAGACTATTGCACCCAATGCGATACCAACACCACCCGATGCTAGTAAAAAGCCAAATTGATCGGCTGAGATGTTAGGTATAATTTCTGCGATGCGAACTGCTAATACTGTTAATGCAGCCAACACCGAAAACAAGATGATTAGCTGAATTAAAGCATTGCGGAGACGATGATTTTTACCTAAATATACAAAACCATCTTTCAAGTCAGCAAAAATATCGTTGGAAACATCTTTATTCAACTGGGGTTTCTCATCTGTCTTCAGCAATAGTAAAATTAATCCTGCAATCGCGTAGGAACCACCTACTAAAATTTCTTTCCCTAATCCACCGCTACCTACAAATTTTAGCCATAAAGCGTCTGCTGCGGATAAAAGCGGTTCTCCAATGGCAAATCCCACAATTACCGATGCCATCATCGTTGTAGTGTAAAGTGAATTAGCAGAAAGTAAGTTACGCGGCTTGACTATCAGAGGAATTACAGCTTGTTCTGCGGGTGCAAAAAACTGGGTTAAGGTGGAAACCAAAAAAGTTACTGCCAAAATAATCAGGAAACCAGCAGGAATATTACCTACACTATGCCAATCTTTAGCCAACCATAGTAAGGGTACAATTCCTAAAACTAAAATACCGCGCCAAATGTTAGTTGACACCAGCACAGTTTTTTTTGTCCATCGATCTACAAATACCCCAGCTAAAGAGCCAAAAAGTACTGCCGGAATTGTAAAAGTCATCATTAAAGCTGATACCCAGCCGCTAATGCTGCTTCCCTCAGATTGAAACTGAGTATTAATCAAAGCAATCATCAGTACCAAATATACTTTATCTGCTAACTGACAAAATACCTGACCACCCCATAAAGCAAGGAAATTAGCATTTGTCAATATGGGTAAAAACCCTTGACTATTTGTATTTATAACTACTTGATTTTTTTCATTACTTTCTTTAGATACGTTAGACTTTTCCAGAAATTTAGCAGTAGCGGGGGAATTTTTTTCTAAATTACTACTGTTACTGTCGTGGGAATATAATTGATCTTTGATTTTATTTTCCCAAACTTTATCAACGTCGATTCGAGGTATTTCCGATACCGACTGATGATGATTTTGATGATTTTTAGAATCGTTTTTAGAAACGTCTCTTGCTGACATTTCGTTTGTGTTGTTACTTTACTGTATGGTGGACTTGAGAAAATATGCTTAACTAATGTCAAAGCCGAAATTCGACCCTACTAACCAAAAAATACCAGTTTATTGGTTTGTTAAATCAGTTTTTTGGCAAAATGCCGTAAAAATCTCAAATATCTTCACATATAGGGTTGGGGGGAATAGGGAATAGGTAAATGTCCTAACAATTGTGGCTACCGCTATAATACAGACATTTATCCTAAAAAACCCGACTTCTGTGATACGTTGAATTCACATTAAATTTAGCCATAAATTGTCGCAAAATACGAGTCTATCAAAGTTGCTGAACGAATTGAACGACCAAAATGGTATTGAGCATATTGTCTTAATAGACGTTCGATATATAACCAGTTTTTTTGGGCAGCGGTTTCTTCTCTAATTTGCGATCGCGTTAATTGCTGTAATAAATAGAGTTCCTCAGCACTCAAACGACGTAGCACAGTGGGTAATTCTTCCTGATGAACAATAGTTTCGTAGATGGGGGATGAAGTCGAAGCAGATGAAAAATAAACTCCACCAGATTCTTTAACGTTAGATGCTATTTCTACTCTAACCTGTTCTTCCATTGTCGCACTTTGGGCGATAGCTCGCAGATTTTCCCAAGCTGACATTGAAACAACTCCACCTGCATTAATACTAAAACCTACTAGAGATTTGGCATTAGTGAAATCTGGTTTAACGGCAATTCCAGTTAAACAGCAAGCTTCTACTTGAGGTTTTAAACCAGCCAAAGCCAAAAGTTGAAAAACACCATGTACAAGGTATGCTAAAACATCCTGACTGGTACTGGATAATTTTTGTATACGGCTCAGATGTTCGTTAAACAGTTCAAACAGTTCATCTTGGGGTTGTTCACTTAGTGCTTGAGCGAGGACTATTTCTGCTAAATATTGTGAAGCTGCTAATTTACCTAAACCTCCTCCTAAACTCGGATACGTTTTAATAGTTTGTGCTTGAGTAATTTTATCGATACTTCGTCCTTTAGCAATCAGTAATTCATTGACCACAAATATTCCACTTCTCCCACCAAGACTGGAATTGTGCTTGCGTGCGCCGGTTGCAGTAGCTCTAATTAATCCAAACTCTCGCGTCAAAATTGTTACTATTCTATCAGATTCACCAAAAGCTTGAGTTTTTAAATTAATTCCAGTTGCTTTGTAGGTTCTACTCATTAATAATTAGATCAGTTGACAGTTGACAGTTGACAGTTGACCTTTGACCTTTAACCTTTAACCTCTAACCTTTAACCTTTAACCTTTAGAAGATTCATTCCGTTGACGCAATAAATCGACACCGCGAGAAGTACCTAATCTAGTAGCACCTGCTAAAATTAATTCTAAAGCTTGGTCTACAGTACGAATACCCCCCGAAGCCTTAATTTCAATTCTGTCTTTTGCTAGTTCCTGTAAAAGCTTGACATCTGCTACAGTTGCACCACCATTCCAACCAGTACAAGTTTTGAGAAATGATGCACCTGCATCCATGGATACTTCAGCAGCCATTTTTTTCTCAATATCGGTTAATAAATTTGTTTCCAAAATTACTTTAACAACTTGTCCGGTTTCTTCGCAAATTGCAGCAATTTCCCGATGTATTTCTTCAGTTTTACCAGCTTTTAACCAACCCAAATTCATCACTACATCTAACTCAGTTGCACCGTTTTCTGCTGCTTCTTGTGCTTCAAAAAGTTTGACTGCGGCAGTAGTCGCTCCTGTGGGAAAACCAATCACAGTACAGACTTTCGGCTGTTTACCATGCAAAAGTTCCGCTGTAAAACGTACCCAGGTAGGTTGAATGCAAACTGTTGCAAAATGATATCTATCTGCTTCTTCACACCATTGCTCGACCTGTTGTTGAGTTGCTGTAGGATGAAGTAAGGAATGGTCGATATATGGTGCAATATCAATATCGGAATGTTCTGATGTCATAGTTTTTTCAACTAATTTTATACTAATAGTTATTTTTTCTTCTTTAGGACTTACGATATTGTCACAAATGGTTGATGGTGCGTGACGCTACAAACCTTATTACTACGTTCAAATTTAATCGTAGCGTCACACACCCTACAAGGAAAATGTGCCAGTTGCGTAAGTCCTGTTCTTATTAGAATGGATAATTATAGAAGTCGGGTTTTTACGATTAATATCCGTAACACCACAAAAGCCTTATAAAAACGCGACTTGTTTCCCCAGAAAAAATTAATTAATGTTTTACAGTTACTCAGTTATGATTTCAAATCAGTAATTAAAATGATAACTGGTAACTGCTAACTGTTCACTGATTTAAGAGTTTTGTCAAATCAAAAATGAAAAAAATACAAATACTTATCGATAATATTCTATAAACCTGATTTTTGTGCGTAAGTATTAATAATATCTCCTCCGGAGACGCTGTTAACACAGCTATTATAGAAACAAAGCGAATCTAACCAACTATTAATATTACTATCGGATAAATCAGCGAAAGAAACTACTTCTTCAATTCGAGCAAAATTCACTTGCATCGATTTACCATAAGTCGGATCGTAATGGTATTCCAACATATCTTTCACAAATAATTCCCAATCTTGATTATCTATCATCCGATACCATTGACTGATTTTTGTCCATCCACAACGATATTTTAATTTCTCTAACTTTGTTTTGAGAATGTCAGGATTATTTATCAAATGTGGATATTCTCGTAACAAAAATTCGACTCTAGCATCAAGAGGTAGTCTGATTTCTACACAGCTAGATTGCTTCATTTTCTCCCATAAAGAATGAGGTAAATGAATTTCCCCTATTTTTGTACTTTCTGATTCTACCCACACAGTTTGATCAGGATTAAACTTTTGCAAAACTTGCAACAATTGGGATTCAAAAAATTTTTGTGCTGGTTGACAACCAGATTCACCAAGCCATTTTTGACCTAATAAAGAACCACGATGATTTGCTAAAGCTTCCAAATCTAAAACTTGAAAACCTCTTTGATGCATCTTGCGTAAAATATGTGTTTTTCCGCTACCAGTTAAACCACACAATATTTTGTAATTTAATTGTCGCGGTAACAAATCTAATTGTTGACGTACATAATTGCGATAAGTTTTGTAACCACCTTCAAGTAAAGTTACGCGCCAACCAATTTGAGATAATACCATAGCCAGACTAGCAGAACGTTGACCCCCACGCCAACAATAAATTAATGGCTGATAGTTTTTTTCTTTGTTCGCAAAATGTTCTTTTAAGTGTTTAGAAATGTTTTTTGATACTATCGCTGCCCCTATTTTCCGAGCTTGAAAAGGGGAAAACTGCTTGTATATCGTTCCAACTTCAGCACGCTCAGCATCATTTAAAACCGGCAAATTAATTGCCCCAGGGATACGATCTTCTGCAAATTCACGACTTGAACGAACATCAATTATTTCACTATAAGTTTCCTTATGTGGTTCTTTAGTGTATTTTAGTGAAGCAGCCATTGCAATCAAACTCTATTTTTTCAATTATGGCATTTCCAAAAAGAAGTGAGACTCTGCTATCAAAGCATTAAGTCGCGGGTATGTTTCATCATCACTTTACCTTACATCAAGTTAGTTGCTTGATAAAGTTTTATAAAATATCTATAAATGGATACTTGAGAAGCGGTAATATCTTATGCAAAAATAAGCTTTTTGTCAGGTTGCTCGGCAACTGTATTCAAGGCAGAGTGAAGTTTAGGTAAATTAATACAGAGAGTATTCCCTATGAAACGAATGCGATTACCCTTGTGGATTCCCTATCCAAATGCTTGGTTAAGTGCTTTAATGCTGTCTGTGTTGATGAGTACATTTTTGGCTATCGTCAGACGTTATATAGATTCATTGTATAATTTATCAAAATTGTCAAACACTCCAGAAAAATTGAGTGTCATTGTTATATTAATATTAATTTTACCTATACCCGCGATCGCACTTTTTCATCATTTATTCCTCAGTCGTTTAGTTTCTTCAATTCCAGGGCAAAAAACCAGCAGTGCTTCGGGATTTGTTCCCGGATTAATCAGTTGGTGGGAAAGTTTATATAGTTGGCTGGTAATTGTATTATCCACATTAATAGCAATTTTAATATCGACACCTTTTTTACCTTTATTTCAGCTTAATTACACAAAATTAATTGCAACATACACAGACAATCCTAGTAATTTAAGATTTTTGTTTGCTGCTGTGTGGATTATATCCGCTGCTATTTTGTATCAAATTGCATATTTATTTAAAGCTCGTCTTGTTTCCGACGATAGTGATAGTGATATAGAAGATGAAATAAATAGCTTAAAAACTAAAGTAAAACAAAGTGAGATTCAAAACCAGGAAGTGATTTCGACAACTGTAGTAAGTAGCAGCGATACAACTAAAAATAGCTCAGACGGTTCTAATGTTGCAGTTAAAGAGCGAAAATCATCAAAGACATTTCTAAATATATTCGTAATTAGTTTAGTCGGTGCGTGGTTGTATATGTTTTTCACTTTACCAGATGTTCAACAAAGTATATCATCTGGTAATTTTGCAGAACAAATTCAAAAAAGAATTAGTACTGAAACTAAAGTCGTTAATACTCAAATTTCCAAAATATCACCTCAAAGTAACTCTTTTGATGAAGCATTAAATCTTGCTAATAGTGCAGCACAACTGCAAGAATTTGCAAGTTCGCCGGAAGATTGGAATACCGTTTTAGGTAAATGGAAAGCAGCGCTTACTTTAATGGAAACTGTACCACCAGAAAGTGCCAATTTTATAGTGGCTGAACAAAAAATTGGAGAATATAAGAAAAGGTTAGATAAAGCGGAGAAAAAAGCTGTTAAATCAGTGAACAGTGAACAGTGAACAGTTATCAGTTAACAGTTATCATTTAAAGATTAAAGGTGTCTTAGAAGTCGGATTTTTATGATAACTATTCGTAAAAAAAACAATTTTTAAAAACCCGACTTCTCTAGTTTCCATAACTCACGTTAAATTACTTGTTTTACTATAAAAAATTCTAGATAAAAAACCGCTGATAACCCTGAAGAAAGAAATATAGAGAATTGACTGAAGTAGCGGTAATTACTGAAAATGTATTCATCATGTTAGCTTTGCATTTGAAGTGGGAAAAATGGAATTAGAAATAGAAAAGTCTTGTTTGATAACTTTTCATCTACCAATCTTTCTCATGACAAAACAAAAATTAAGCAGATTCCATTGGTATGTATGGTTTCCATATCCTAGCTCGTGGATAAAAGCCTTATTTATCACCGTCTATCTAAATGTAATTATAATTATTGTTAGTATGACGGCAATTATAGGCTATTTAACAGCAGCAATTGTAGATAAACCACATACCGTTATTTTTTTCGGAATATTTG
Source organism: Plectonema cf. radiosum LEGE 06105 (assembly GCF_015207665.1). Classification (GTDB taxonomy): domain Bacteria; phylum Cyanobacteriota; class Cyanobacteriia; order Cyanobacteriales; family Nostocaceae; genus Rivularia; species Rivularia radiosa_A. The sequence continues at coordinate 47,960 of NZ_JADEWL010000015.1, read as the reverse complement.
CCCTACTAACTCCTATTCCAGTAATTGCCTTCACTCATCATATTTTACATTTATTTCTTCGTAAATATATCCCAGTAATTCAAACTCTTGAGATGAAAAATACTCAAGGTTTTGAAATTAAAATATTTAGCTGGTGGGAAGGTTTATATGGTTGGGTTGTAATTCTCATTTCTATGATGATAGCAACTGCTTTGTGTACATATTTGATACCTTTATTTGATTTAGATTATAGAATACCAGTTGATAAATATACTGATTCTCAAAAAAAGATAATAACTGTATTTGGTATTATTTTCATAATCGTAGCTGCTTTACTTTATCAATTTGAATATTGCTTCAAACGTAATTTACTTTTTCACAATAATATTGATCATAAAAATTTTCCAAAGAAACCAAATATTAATTCCGATAGAAATTCAAATATGAATAAATTACGTGGTGATATGGGATTATATAAAATGAAAGATAAGAATAAGAAAAACTAACGTGAGGTTAAAGGTTAAAGGTTAAAGGTTAAAATTTATAATTCCAAACTCCAAACTCTAAACTCCTAACCGTCAACTGTCAACTGTCAACTGTTAACTAACTTTAAAATTTCCTTAGCAGCGCGATCGCAAACTCCAACTTCGCCGACAAACTGCTGCATTTGTTGATAATCGGCTTGCATTTGCTGTTGACGTTGTTGGTTTAACAACAATTCCATTGCTGCTTGGACAATATTTTCAGGAGTGGCTCTTTCTTGAATAAATTCGGGTACAATTTCCCGCATGACTAATAAATTAGCCGGGGAAGCATAGGAAAATTTAATTTTGAGGATGTTTTTCGCAACCCAAAAAGTGAAGGGATTTAAACGATATAAAACTACTTGGGGTATATTTAATAAACCTAATTCCAAATTAACTGTACCAGACTTCGTAATTGCTAAATCCGCAGCAGCTAATACTTCTTGTTGTTGAGTGGATATAACAGTTGCTTTTAATTGATAGTTAATAATTTCTTTTTCTATTTGTTGTCTATATCTTTCCATAGACAAGGGAATCCAAAAATGAACATTTGGTATTTTGCTTTGAATTTCCCTTGCTGCTTCAAACATTACCGGCACAATAAATTTTATCTCTTGGATACGGGAAGCGGGTAAAAGTGCCACACAAGTTACATTATCATCAATTCCTAGCTTGGCTCGCGCTGCTTCTCTATTAGGAAAAGTTTGCATCCTATCGACTAAAGGATGTCCTACCCAGGTTACATCAGCACCCTTCTTTTGAAAATAACGTGCTTCTTCGGGAAATATCGCTAATATCTTATTGCTAATATTTATTATTTGTTCTGTATCTCGCTCGGTAATAGAAGTAACCCAAACTTGAGGTGCAATATAGTAAACTGTGGGACAAGAGGGCATATGACGGCGAATATACTTACCAATTGCCATATTCGGTCCGGCATAGTCAATAAATACCACTAAATCTGGTGGATATTCTTGCAAAAACGCGATCGCTTGTCGCTGTATTTTTAAAGTTGGTAGTACAAAAGGCAAAGATTCCAAAATTCCAATGGAACCAATAGAAGTAGTATTTCCGATTAAAGATGCACCTTTGTGTGCCATCTTATCACCACCTAAAGCCACAATCTCTAATTCCAACCCCATTGCGGCGGCTTGATGCTTAAGTGCAGTAATTAGCAGTGAACCTTGTAAATCACCTGAAACTTCGCCAGTACTAATAAATATTCTCATTAGGTAATGGGTAATGGGTAATGGGTAATGGGTAATGGGTAATGGGGAATAGTCAACTGTCAACTAATACCACCTTTACCAGGAGTTAAACCGCGTCTTCCAGGCATTTGAGAAAGCATTAAAAAGCGACGTAAATGTTGCAGATGTGCGGTATCGCCTAAAAATTCTAATTTTTCTATAGCTTGTTTAAATGTTATATCGGAACGATAAAGAATACGGAAGGCTTTTTTAAGAATTTGTAACTCATCAGTAGAAAAACCGGCGCGTTTGAGTCCTACTAAATTCAGCGTGCGAATCCTGGCTGGATTTCCTTCTACTAACATATATGGTGGTATATCTCGATCAATTCGTGCCATACCTCCTACCATTGCTTGTCTACCAATATGCACAAATTGATGAACGCCCAAGACCCCACTTAGTCTTGCTCGTGATTCTATGTATACATGACCCGCTAACGCTACTGAATTAGCAATGACGACAGAATCTTCCAAAACACAATTATGACCGATATGAACGTAAGCCATCAGCAGATTACCGTTACCAATACGAGTTTCTTCACCCGCACCAGTAGCGCGATTGATTGTTACGTATTCTCGAATACTGTTATCATCGCCAATCTTAACCTTACTAAATTCCCCAGCGTATTTTAAATCTTGAGGTTCTGAACCGATAACAGCACCTGAGAAAATCCGATTTCGCGCTCCTATTTCCAGAGGTCCTTCAAGCACTGCATGAGAACCGATAATCGTCTCCGGACCGATTTTTACATTTCCTTCAATTGCAGCATAGGCACCAACTTGAACGGTAGGATGCAATTGCGCGTTAGGATGAATTACAGCAGTTGGGTGAATTAATGTCTTCAAAGGTTAATCTCCAGAACAGTTTGCGCGGCATGAATAATTTAAGTAATCAGTAGCCGAAAGCATCGATGATTCGCAACGATTATTATGAATTATGATATGAGGACGGCGAAAATTACGAATATTTACTATACTATTGGTAAATTCTTTTTACCAATGTTTTCATAGTTTAAAGTACAGTAAAGGCACATAATAATCGTGCCTTTACCAATTTCAGTTATTTCTCAATTAATCTCAATTAATCAGAGAAAACATCAGTTCGCCTTTGGCTGCAAGTTGACCGTCCACTTCAGCACGACCTTGCATCTTACCAAAACGACGACGCTTCACCCACAACAGTTCCAAGTTCATTACCAGTTGGTCTCCTGGAACTACTTGACGGTGAAAACGTACTTTATCAATGCCAGCAAATACGAAAAGTCCGCCTTCATACTCAGGTAATTGTGTCATTACGACACCACCGACTTGTGCCATAGCCTCAACAATTAGTACACCGGGCATAATCGGTTGTCCGGGAAAATGCCCTTGGAAATGGGGTTCGTTGAAAGTCACATTTTTGATGCCAACAGCTTGTTTCCCCGGAACGTAATCGATAATTCGATCTACTAATGCAAAAGGATAGCGATGCGGTAACAGCTTCTGAATTTCTTCCACTGTAAAAATTGTTTTTCTTTCCGAATTGGTTGTACTAGAGTCACCCAATTTATTTTCGGTAGATGCTTGCGCGATCGCGTTATTAGAATTAATTTCGGTAACAGTTGACATTTGGCTTGTTTGGGTTAATTTATTCTGATAGGTACTACTGCAAAAATATTTATACATTACGAAAGCTTCAAATCTTTGTCCGCAACTAGGAACATTCTTCCAGCGTCTCCACAAGAGAGATAGCATTGAGCTTTTTCTGTGCGCTTGTCGCAATATACATTTAGTTTTGCGTAAGTACTTAAATTTTAAGAGTAGGCGATTATTGTATGGAATTTCCTTGAAAATTTGGGATTTAAGATTAGTTTTCCAATATACAAATCAAATCTACAAATTTAAATTTTGCTGCTCTAAAATTTTCTCTGCCAGTTGAACGTGTAAATTATGGCTGGCTTTGTAAGCTAGAAAATGAGCGCGGGGAAAATTTCCCAATAAACTTAAATCTCCTACTAAATCCAAGATTTTATGACGTACAGGCTCATTTGAAAATCGTAGTGGTGGATTAACCCAGCCAGATGGACTACATACAAGGGCATTTTCTAAACTTCCACCTTTGATTAACCCAGCTGTTTGCAAATGTTCGATTTGATGCATTAAACCAAACGTCCGGGCGGGAGCAATTTCTAAAACAAATGTTTCATCAGGGTTTTGCTGTTCATCACAAGGCATCCAACTGTGCCATTGATTACCAATTGCCGGTAACTCAAAATCAATTCCGTAGGTAAAACGGGTTTTTTCTGCTGGTAGCGCACAAACAAAAGCATCTTCTTGACGTACCCAAATTGGTTCCTTTATTGATTCCTTTAAGAATAAAGCGTTTTCAGAAACAGGTGAATTTTGCTCAACCGTACCAACTTTAGCTATACTTTCAGCCCATATTCGTGCCGAACCATCTAAAAGTGGTACTTCCGCACCATCAATTTCAATGCGGGCGTTATTTACCCCCATAGCAGCCAAAGCAGCCAATAAATGTTCTACAGTACGGACACTGGCTTCACCTTGCCTTAATTCAGTCGAGAGAACCGTCTGAGAGACTGCTGTCACATCTGCTGGAATAGTTGGTGCAGAAGGTAAATCTACTCGTACAAAATAGCGTCCACTTCCTGGCTCTGCTGGTAATATACGGACATTAGTATCAATACCGCTGTGTAATCCTATTCCTGTTTGGCTAATTTGGCTGACTATTGTACGCTGTTGCATAAGGCACGTTTTGTATTTTATTTTTATATAATTTAGTTAGCTGGAATATTGTGTTAGGACTTACGCAACCGGCACATTTTTCTTGTAGGGTGCTGTGACACTTTGATGAAGTTTGAACGTAGTAATAAGGTTTTTAGTGTCACGCACCAACCGGATATTGTGACAATTGCGTAAGCCCTGTGTGTATTAAAAATATTTTGTCGTTTAAAATATTCGTTTTTCCTTTTATTTATTAGTAATGGGAGATTAGTAGTGGGAGCTTCTAGCTCCCTCACTGAAAATAGAAAAAACTTCCCTTACTGAAAATAGAAAAAACTTCGTTTGACGAGAATACCCAGAACTTGGTTTGATCACAATAGGCATCTACGGAAATGAAATATGTGTTAACCGAAACCTTTGTAGAGACGCGAACCCTTGCGTCTCTACATTCTTTATCGGAGATGTCTAATAGCCAGAACTTCGTTTGATCACAATAGGCAGAACTTCGTTTGATGAGAATAGGCAGAACTTCGTTTGATCACAATAGGGAGCGAGACGCTCCCACTACAAATATTTAACCGATCCAAATTAATCTGGTAGATTACTACAGCTAAGCTTTCCTGGTTATTAGTAGTGCGAGCGTCCCGCTCGCTAATGATTCCCAGATAGCCTCCCGTTCGTTATTTGTCACCAGTTAGGCTTTAGGTAATAGTATTGAAGTTAAAGCTAAAAATTAGCAAGCTAACCGGGAAACATAAAGGTCAAAGGTCAACTGTCAACTGTCAACTGCTTAAAACCTTTCCCCAATACCAAAATTAATTCGACTGTCTCCATCATCGTTAAGACCGTAATCAATCCGAATTGGTCCGAGGGGTGATTGTACTCTTAACCCAAGACCGTAACCTACGCCAGTACCATTTTTACTAAGTAATTCCGCTGGTTCGGTTGTGGTGCCTAAGTCACTACCAACATCAACAAATAATGCACCACTAAGCACTGAGAACAACGGGAAGCGATACTCTACTGATGCTTCTACATAACTGCGTCCACTACTTAATCCACCTTCGTCATAACCCCGCACTGAGTTACTACCACCTAATGAAAAAGCTTCATAAGGAGGTAAGTCACCAAGAATGGTTCCAGCTTGAAAGTTAAAAGCTAGGGTTTCTGGTCCTTTGCTAAAGTTGGTAAAGTTGACAGGAATGTAATAACTGTAATTACCCTGCAACCTAGTCAGAAAAATATTACCTTGTCCGATTGGTACCGACTGGTCTAAACCCAAACGCAAGAAGGAACCTTGAGTCGGTTGTAAAGGGTTATTTCGCATATCGCGAGATGCTCCGAGTTTGACTAGTAGCAAATCGTCTCTACCTGTGTCAGATTCGCTGAGGTCAACTTCTAAGCCTGGGTTGCCTTGTTCATCATAAATTGCACCTTTTGGGCTAGTATCACCATCACTATTAGTGATGTTAACTCTTTGATACTGCAAACCAGCAGAAGCGACCCATTCCGATTTTTCGTAAGGATTTTTATTGAGAGGACGAGTAAAGTTTACACCTCCACCAGTACGGACAACACGGGGGCGATCGCGATTATCTTCATTTGGAGCCACGGTCTCAATTTCTTGATCATCACCGTCAAAAATCAAAGAAATCGAACGACGACGGAAGGCGTTAACTGTGTAAGAAGTACGGTAAGGGTCGCCTGCTATCCAAGGATCTGTATAGCGGAGGTCAAATAAGAATTCCCGGACTCCTGCTTGTAATTCTGCTCCTAATTTTTGGTTTCTACCGTTGAGGTTTTGTTCTTGGTAACTAATAGTACCAAACAATCCACTTGCAGAACTAACACCAGCACCTGCGGCGATGGAACCGCTGTTTCGTTCTACGACGTTGACGATGACGTTTACTTTACTAGGATCTTCACCTGGATCGAGGGAAACGTTAACATCTTCAAATAATCCTAGTCCAAATACCCGTTGTAAATCTCTTTGGACTATGTTGCGGTTAAATACATTTCCTGGCTTGAGTTGTAGTTCTCGCTGAACAATATATGGTTGAGTTCTTCCTTTTACGGGTTTTCCGTCTTCGTTGGTAACTTCACCATCTTTGTTACGAAATTGGACTCGAATATCTTCTACTAACCCTTCAGCCACTTGTAAAGTAACTACCCCATCTGGTGATACTTGGGGAGCGCCAATTACATTGGCTAATACATAACCTTGGTCTTGATATTGTTTGACTAATAGCTTGATACCTTCTTGTAATTCCCGCAAATTGAGAATTTGACCGTATTGCTTGCTGAATATTTCATCTACAGTTTTCTCAGGTAGTACCGAAGGAACCTTCGCACCCGGATTCGCGTCTATCTGCACTCTTTGCAAAACGGGGTTGGGTTGAACTACAAAACTGACTCTAACCCCCAAAGGTGTATCTTCCGGAGCTACTTGCACGTTAGAGAAAAAGCCGGTTCCAAAAATGGCATTTATATCTTCTTGTAATTGCGATCGCGTTGTGGTTCGTCCTGGTTGAGTACGAATAACTCGATAAACTTGGTCTTGCAATGTTTGTGGTAATTGTCCTGTTTCCGATCTAACTAAAACTTCTGATACTAATACACGGGTTTCATCTGCTGTCGGTTCGTTTGTTTCTGTCGTCCCCGGTGTCTGAAATTGGGGTTGCTGTTGGGGCGCTGGTTGTTGAGTGGGCTGCTGATTTTCTAATGTCGGAGTATTTTCCGGAGTGGGACTTGGTACTGACTCTTGATTACCGCTAGGAAGATTATCAGGAGGGGGAATTTGTGGAGTATTTTGTGCAGTTGTGGAATTGGAAGTTGGTATTATTACTTGCAATTTGTTTGCAACTGATGTATCAACTTGATTTGTACCTGCTGTCGGAAAAATATCTTGTGACTTTTCAGAACTCTTGACATTTTGGGCATTTGCACTTAAAGAAACTCCTAATGGAGTAGTAAGTGCAATTACCGTCACCAAAAAGGGAGATAAACGCATTTTATTTAGATTACTTTTCACGTCCACACACCATCGTTAAATAAATATGATAGTTATTTGTCATCTGTCAGCAGTTATTTGTCAAGGACAATTACAACCGATAACATCAAACAAAATCAGTTTGAATTACACATCCGTCTCTAATGTTTTTAACACCCTTTCTAAAACTTCTTGGTAGGCATTTTCTACATTTCCCAAATCTTGCCGAAAACGGTCTTTATCTAAAACTCGATTTTTGGGGTCATTGGTTGCTGTATCCCACAAACGACAGGTGTCGGGACTAATTTCATCTGCCAAAACTATTTGTTGTTGGGAATCCAAACCGAATTCTAGTTTGAAGTCCACCAAAATAATGCTGCATTTGCGAAAAAAATCCTTGAGAAACTCGTTGATTCGCAATGTTAGATGAATTATTTGCTCAACTTGTTCCTGGGTGGCTAGTTCCAACAATAGTAGACGCTCTGGTGTTAATAAAGGGTCTCCTAATTCGTCATTTTTGTAATAAAACTCTACTAAGGGTTGTTTTAACACGGTTCCCAATCCTAAACCTGTTTGCTTACAAAGGCTTCCGGCTGCAATATTTCGCACAACCACTTCTAAGGGAAAAATTTTCACTGCCTTTACCCGCATTTGATTTGGCTTGGGATTATCTACATAATGAGTAATAATACCTTTTTGTTCTAGTTGTTGAAATATTTTACTAGAAATGCTACAATTAATAGCCCCTTTATTGCTGATACTACCGCGCTTTTGGGCATTAAAAGCAGTCGCATCATCTTTAAAATCAGCGAGCAATATTTCCGGTACATCGGTCGTGTAAAGAATTTTGGCTTTTCCTTCGTAGAGTTTAGAGGTAACACTCATAATAAAACGATTATTTCTCAGAAAAATAAATTTATGCCGTCTTATGGCTTAACTATTTTATCTGAATGTCGTAATCCTTATTTGTTATCGGATTAAGAGAATTTTGGATCAGGATTTTGGATTGACCCTTTTAAAAAACCGACTTCTTTCTTGATAGACTAGAGGCAGAGGCTCTAGGTATTGATTGCCTGTTCCTACTCCCGAACGAACTACTCCCTTATTTTGAATAACTAGAGATCAAAAAATGGAAAAAGAAGATTTTCTTTACCCTCGTAGTCGTTACTACGGTGAAGTCAAACCAGAAAATTTGGTATTTAATGCTAATTTGCAAGAATTTGCTCAGAAAGTAGGCATAATCTGCGGCTTAGAAACCGGGGGGAAAATCACTACCATAGAAGCTTATGAAGAAATAAAAGCTATATGGAAAGAATTGAAGCATTCCAAACGAGAACTTCATATCGGTGAACAGCCAGAAGAAGGAAATTAGGGAAACACTAAAAAATCATTAAAACTCTACTTGAAAATTAGAAAAATCAAATAAATTGTTAGGATTACTCGAACAATTTAATATTTTTTAATTAAAACAATCATTACGTAATTGATAAACCCATTGATTACTTGTTAACCATTGTCCAAACTCCATTCCAAGATTCTTCGGGAGGCTGTCTTAAATATTTATTACAGCGTTTGATATGAATGTTAACAGCATTATCTCCAGGGCGGATTTTTTTGGCAGCTTGAAAACAAATCAGGGCTTGGGGAAAATTGCGCGACGAATAAGCAACCCTTCCTGCATGATAGTAAGATAAAAATTCTTGAGTATTAGCGTCCAGACAAATATTGCGATCGCCAATTAATTCATAGATTTTTACCGCTTGATGTTTGCCTTTAACTCGAATTTTATCAAGTTCGCGAGCAACAATGTAATCGCTACACAGTTGATAAGTAAGTTCGCTCAAAACAATATCACAACCATACTCCTTGGTAGTGCCTTCCAAGCGCGAACTCAAATTAACTCCATCCCCAATCACTGTATAGTCCATGCGTTTACGAGAACCAATATTTCCCGAAACGACTTCCCCAGAACTAATACCAATACCAATATTAATTTGTGGCTGTTCTTGAACAATCCGTCTTTCGTTAAACTCCTTGAGTCGATGTCGCATATCTAAAGCCGACTGTACCGCTCTTAAAGCATGATTTTCTGTGAGTGGTAAGGGCGCTCCAAATACCGCCATTAAAGCATCTCCAATAAACTTATCTAAGGTGCCTTCATAGTTAAAAACTGCTTCCACCATCGTTTCAAAATATTGATTGAGCAACGATACGACTTCGGCGGCTCCGAGATTTTCCGTAAGTGTTGTGTAGCCTCTAATATCAGAAAATAAGATGGTGACTTCTTTACGCTCTCCCACCATTAAAGCATCTTCCCCTAACGCCATAACCTGCTCAGCAACATGAGGAGTTAAATAGCGGTACATGGTAGTTTTGAGACGTTTTTCTTGACTAATATCTTCCAAGACTACCAATCCACCACGCACACCACCTTCTGGATTAGTTAGCGGATTGACTGTAAGATTAGTACTTCGCTCAATTGGTTCGACTTGAGAAGAATCGATAAACTGCGATTGCGGAGTTAGGAGTTGATTCCAAGGAATAAAAACATCTGGATTACTAGAATTTGGTAATGCTAATATATATTTTTCCGACTCTTGCGAATTGCCCGGTACGTAATATAGTCCTACCATTAAAGTTTGTTCTGGTACATAATGTTTTGCCCCAGTCTTCAAACTATCTTCTAATCTAAATTGCAAATTTTCAATTGGTATAACTTCCCATAAAAGACGACCAATTAAGTTTTGTTCCCAAAGAATCTTGTTGTTTTTAATGCTTGCATCTCCTGTTAGCGGACAACCTAATAGCTCTAAAGCCGCATCATTAATAGTAACTATTCTACCTTCCATATCTGTAGAGATTACAGCATCTGATAAACTTTGGAGAATGTCTTTTTGATATTGTTTTTCTAACAATACACTTTCAAATAAACGGGCATTTTCTAAAGCAATTCCTGCTTGTATATTAAAAGCCCGCATAAACTCTTCATCTGATGCAGTAAAACTACCTTTTTGCTTGTTAATTAATTGAGTAACACCGATTAATTCATTAGCCGAATTAAACACCGGCATACATAAAATATTACGAGTAAAATAACCCGTCTTTCTATCTGTAGTTGGGTCGAAACGAGGGTCTTTATAAGCATCAGGGATATTCAAAGTTTCACCAGTAGAAGCGACATAACCCACAATTCCCCGATTTCCGGGAATTCTAATTTCCATCATGGTTTTACCATCAGCAGCCGCAACTTTTGTCCACAATTCGCTCATTTCTTTACGATACAAAAATAGTGTACTGCGGTCTGCTTGCATCAAAATTCGGGCTTGTTCCATGACTATTTGTAAAGTCACTTCTAAGTCCAAACTTTGACCGAGTGTCTGAGTCGCTCGTAAAAGAGCAGTTGCACCTCTTTGATTGCGTGCAGCAACATAAAAAGATTGACAGCTTTCAAGTATAATTCCAATACTTGCAGCAAATTCCCGAAAACAGGTTTCATCTTCACCATTAAAAGGAATCGACCCTGCTTTATTTGCTAATTGTACAACTGCAACAACTTGATTTTTGCTGCTGACAACGGGCATACATAGAATATTCCGAATCTTGTAACCTAACTGTTTTTCTAATTCTGGGCTAAATAAAGGATGGGTAGTAGTTTCAGCTATATTTAAATATTGTCCCGTACTTGCAACACGACCGGGAATCCCCACATTTATCGGAGTCCGAATTTCTAATGGCTTATTAATATCATCCTGCGGCACTTTTGACCACAACTGACCTTTATCGTGGTCAACTAAAAAAATAGTCGTGTGTTCTGCTTGGAGAATTTGACCGATTTTTAGGGTAATCGCTTCAAGTACCTTCTCTAGCATTGTTTCTAGAGCTTCATTATTTATCAGTTCTATTGCTCTGATAAACTGTTGGAATTCGGCAGTAATAAAATCCAACAAGCAAACAAATTCGTTTACAGAAAGGTCTTTGACACGCCGCAATAGAGCGTGTGTACGATTAACTTGAGTAAGTTCAGTTAAGGTCGCTAGTACACTACCGGGATTTAACAGTGTCATGGTAATTTTAAACTTAAGATTATCGATTCAGATGATAGGTACAATTTTATACTTACATTCAGAATCATAATCTAATTTATCCAATTTATGGCTCTACATAAATGCAGATGCTTGCCGGGTAATTTATCTAAACAATTCTTATTTATCTATTTTTAGATGATAAAATATATGATTAAAAGCATTAGCTCGTCAGTTAAATAAGCTTATTTAATCATAATAATCAAGATATTTACTAATAATTCTTACTCTAAAATAGTAGAGCTATTTAGCAGTTTACAATCTTAATAACATGGCAAATTTATGAATATAAAAATAATTAAAAATTAACAAAATAAGTTAATAACTGTTCCTTGAAAGAAGGCAAGGACACAGGAATCGAGCCAAAGCCTCCCGAATAGCTTTCCCAGGCTCAGCTTAGGAACGAGAACCACAGCCTAGGTAAAAAGTCGGGTTTTTCATCAAAACCCGACTTCTAAGTTAATTACCCTACTTTGGGCATTTGAGAATATACGACTGCTTGATAATAAGTTTGTAGCTGACGGGTAGCAGCTGACCATCCCCAACGTTCGGCTTCTTGACGAGCGTTTTGACGGATAACTTCTCGCTGTTGTTTTTCCTCCAAAAGACGAAGGGTTGCAGCAATTGCGCTGAAGTCATCAGATGTCGGCTCGAAAAGATATCCATTAACTCCATCTGTAACAATATCTGGAATACCGCCCGAACGTGCTGCAACTACGGGACATCCAGCAGCCATTGCTTCTAATAGCACTAATCCTAAAGTTTCGGTGCGAGAAGGAAAAACAAAAGCATCAGCACTAGCAAAGGCTGAACCTAAATCCGTCCCGGTAAGATAACCGACAAAATAGGTATTCGTTCCGGCGAAGTGTGTTTCTAAAGCTTCTCGATGGGGTCCGTCTCCTACTAAAGCCAATCTAGCTTCTGGAATACCTTGTAAAATGGGTTTAATACGCTCAATTTCCTTTTCGGCAGATAAACGTCCAACATAAAGCAGTAGAGGACTCGAAGGATGATTTTGCGACAGACGCTGACGCATTTGCTCGCTCCCAAGACTGGGATGAAATAATTCTGTATCAACTCCTCGCTGCCATAAATCTACACGCTCTATACCGTGATTCGTCAATTCTTTGACCATTGCCGTGGAAGTACATAAGTTCAAAGCAGCTTGATTATGACCTGCTTTAAGCAACTCCCAAAGCAATCCTTCGAGCATTCCCAAACCATAATGTTGTAGGTATTGCGGTAAATGAGTATGATAGGAAGCCACCAGGGGAATGTTATTTATTTTACTATGAATAATCCCAGCTAAACCTAGCACTGCTGGGTTAACTACATGAATAATATCTGGTTTAAATTCATCCATTGTTTCGCCAATCGCCGGACGAGGTAGCGCTAACTTCAACTCCGGATACATTGGTAGAGGAAAGCCAGAAATTCCGTAAATTTTAGCTCCTTTGTATTCTGTCATCCCCCCATCGGGACAAACTACTAATACTTGGTCGCCGTTACGTTGCAAATGTTCGACGGTATGACGAAGGCGTGTTACGATACCATCAACTTTAGGTAAAAACGTTTCGGTAAATAAGGCAATTCTCATACAAGACTATTCAATACAGCACTTTGAGCGGATAATCGCCCCATCGTAATATTACGTAAATTCTGATTAGAAAGTATATAAGCGATGAAGCAGGCGCGATCGCATTTGAAATTTGTTAGAGACTTACAAAAAATAATTTATCCAATAAACATCTCTGAAAATTAAATATATGTGAACCGAAACCCTCGTCCAGACGCTAATGATATTGCGTCTCTACATTTTTTCGGAGATGTCTAATAACCGTAGTGCGAGCTTCTAGCTCGCTGGAGAAATATAACGAGCTAGAAGCTCGCACTACTCAATAAGATTAAATATTTTGTGTTTTGCAAGTCCCTTAAACTTCTTCGTGCCAAAATTCTCGACTATAAACTTCAACTTCAATTTAAAGCCATTGTCGGACATTCGGTTATGTTGAGCAACTCCCCCGTTTTCAAAACGGGGGATTCAGGCATCAGACGGAGATTGCAGTCTGGGACTCCTTACTTTCTATGCCAAGAGACTTTTGGCAAAATTTGTTTTTGATCAACTCTTTGCTGATACTTAACAGCAAAGTTCAATAAGGAATCCAACAAAGAATCGGAAAGTAAGTGGGGCTGTAAACCCAAATCTAGGAGTTTGGTATTTTTGGCATTAAAGTAGTGTTGCTCCGACTCTACTCTGGGGTTGTCTAAATGGTTAATATCTACATTCAACCCTATGGCATTACCAGCTTTTTTCACCATCATTGCTAAGTCGCTGATGCTAAAAAGTTCTGTGAACTGGTTAAATACCCGGAATTCTCCAGGTTGGGCGGGATTGGCGATCGCCAATTCGATACACCTCACAGTGTCTCGGATATCCAGGAAGCCTCTAGTTTGTCCGCCTTTACCGTAAACGGTGAGGGGATGACCAATGGCGGCTTGGATGCAAAAACGGTTTAATGCTGTACCAAATACGCCATCGTAGTCAAGACGGTTGATCAACATTTCGTCCATACCCGTTTCTTCCGTCAACACACCGTAAACTACCCCTTGATTCAAGTCTGTTGCTCGCAATCCCCAAATTCGACAAGCAAAATGGATGTTGTGGCTGTCATGAACCTTGCTCAGGTGGTAAAAACTACCCGGTTGTTTGGGATAAGGTAAAGTGTCTTTACGTCCGTTATGTTCAATGGTGATGTAACCTTCTTCGATATCGATGTTAGGCGTACCATATTCTCCCATTGTCCCCAACTTCACTAAATGACAGTCGGGAAAATCTTCGCGCATGGCATAAAGTATGTTCAATGTACCAACGACGTTGTTTACTTGGGTTAAAACAGCGTGTTCGCGATCAATCATCGAAAAAGGAGCCGAGCGCTGTTCACCAAAATGTACTATGCCTTCCGGCTCAAATTGATGTAGAGCTTTTTGAAGAAATTCGTAGTTAGTAATGTCGCCGATAAACAATTCGATTGAATTACCAGTTAAATCCTTCCACCGCTCTATACGTTGCCCAATGGGTGTAATCGGCGTTAAGGTTTGCACGCCTAATTCATTATCCCAGTGCCGTCGCACTAAATTGTCTAAAATTCCAACTTCGTAACCACGATTTGAAAGGTAAAGCGCGGTTGCCCAACCGCAATAGCCATCTCCACCAATTACCAGGACTTTCATTTTCACGCTTTTTATACTCGCTGATAGCTAAATCTATCAGGTTTATGTCCCCTCTCAACCATTCTCAAGATACTAACTCCAACTTTTTTGACAAATAAACCATCTACTTAGAACGACAAAACCCTTTTAAACTCACACAATCCGAATATAAATTAAATTATTTTGAACTTTTCTACTTTGCGATCGCCCACCGAGGACTTTACCATCTTCTTTAGTGGTTTTAGAGCTTAATGTTAAGAAGTATTACGAAAATGCCGTCAAAACGCTTTACCGTCTTGACAAGGAGAAAGGAAGCCGATATCGTGAGATACATACCCGGGTAAGAACGTAAAAAAGTTATATGCAAGCTAAGCAAAAAGTTACTTTGTATCTATCCCCAGAACTGCACAGAAGTTTGAAAATACGTTCAGCAGTCGAAAGCGAACCAATGTCAGAGCTTGCCGAACGCGCCCTGGTTTTTTATCTAGCAAATTCCGAGTTGGTGGATGAAGTCGAAGGGTCTCGCGGAAGAACTCACAGGGTTTATTCGTGTCCTAATTGCGAAAGTTCGCTTTTATTAAGGGAAGGAGAATTGGTTGCTCTAGGTAACCAGCCAGGAATGATTGGTAAAGATGTTTCTATCGAAGAGATAAAGCAAGAGGAAGAAATTAATCAAAAAGATTCGTCCGAATTGGTTCCTTGTTAGCGAATTGGGATTATGAATAGTTGATTTATAATTAATTCTGTCTTTACCAAAACGATGTCTGTAGTGTTTTTAGGTCTCAAGTAGGTTGATAAATGAAAGAAGAGCTCAACATACTTATTCAAGCTCAATATCCCCTCATCTACCTTGTGACCTCCGAGGAAGAGCGGGCAGAGCAAGCAATTTATTCCATCGCTCAATCTTCAAAGCCGCAGCGTCGATTGTATGTATGGACGGTAACTCACGGTATTGTGGAGTATGGTCAAGCCCGGACTGCAACACAACACAACACAGTATCCCCGGAAGCGGCAATTGAGTGGATAATCCGGCAGAAAGAAGCAAGTATATTTATATTAAAGGATTTACATCCATTTATAGAAGCGCCTGCAACAACGAGGTCATTACGAGATGCGATTGCTAGCTTTAAAGGCACACAGAAAAATATAATTTTGATGTCGCCAATGCAGCAAGTTCCCATCGAGTTAGAAAAAGAAGTTGTGGTACTTGACTTCCCGTTGCCAGATATGTCAGACCTAAATAAAGTTTTGGATAGTCATTTAGGTCAGCAAGGTGCGCGGCGATTAACAACTGAAGCAAGGGAAAAGTTACTCAGGGCGGCTTTAGGATTAACTAGAGATGAAGCAGAGAAAGTATACCGTAAAGCTCAAGTAACAACGAAGCGCTTAACTGAACAAGAAGTAGATATAGTATTATCAGAGAAAAAACAGCTAATCCGACGCAATGGTATATTAGATTATATTGAAGAGGATGAAACCATTGATGCTGTTGGAGGCTTGGAAGAGTTGAAGAAGTGGCTAACACAGCGCTCTGATGCGTTCACGGAGAAAGCAAGAGAGTATGGCTTGCCGCAACCGAAAGGAATGTTAATTTTGGGAGTTCCAGGCTGTGGAAAGTCTTTGATAGCAAAAACTACTTCTAGACTATGGGGATTACCGCTGTTACGGTTGGACATGGGGCGAGTCTATGACGGCTCAATGGTAGGACGAAGTGAAGCCAATTTGCGGAATGCTCTTAAAACAGCAGAATCTATTTCCCCAGCCATATTATTTATAGACGAACTGGATAAATCATTCGCTGGTAGCTCCGGCTCTGGTGATTCTGATGGAGGTACTTCCAGTAGAATATTTGGATCTTTCCTGACTTGGATGCAAGAGAAAAAGTCGCCCGTCTTTGTGATGGCAACTGCCAACCGGGTTGAACGCTTGCCAGGAGAGTTTTTAAGGAAAGGTCGATTTGATGAAATTTTCTTTGTGGATCTGCCTACATCTCAGGAAAGGCAAGATATTTATACGATCCACTTGAATAAGCGCCGTAAAGACATCTCCAGATTCGATCTGGAACAACTTTCAAAGATGTCTGATGGTTTTTCTGGGGCGGAAATTGAACAAGCGATTGTAGCAGCAATGTACGAAGCTTTTGCTCAAGACCGCGAGTTTACCCAGTTAGATATTATAGCTGCACTCAAAGCGACGTTACCGTTGTCTCGAACGATGCAAGAGCAGGTAACCGCGCTTCGAGACTGGGCGAGACAGAGAGCGCGTCCAGCCGCAGCCTCCGTAGCTGAATATCAGCGAATGGAGTTTTAACAAGCTTTCTCCTGTGAATGCAGGAGCAAAGACTAGCAAACCCAAAGCTAGTAAATAAAAAAACCGCGTAATTATAAACGCGGCTTAGCCTAAAAAAACCGTTGTCTTAATCTCAATCTTCTTTTTGGAGGAAACCCAAATGTCTCATTTTAGCACTCTACGTACCAAAATCACCGACGCTGAAATTCTCAAAGCTTCTTTAAGCGATTTAGGTATCACCGTTAAGTCTGAAGCTGATGTTCGTGGTTATAACGGTCAGCGCGTTCGTTCTGACATCGTTGCAGTTTTAGAAGGCGAGTATGATTTAGGTTGGTCTCGCAACAGCGACGGTTCCTTCGACTTGATTGCCGATTTATGGGGTGTTGCTAAGAAACACAATCAAACCGAGTTAATCAACTCCATCAACCAAAAGTACGCTGTTAACAAGACTTTGAATGAAGTTAAGCAGCGCGGTTTGCAAAATGCCAATGTTAAGTTGGTATTGCAATAGAATTTTTTCTGCGCGTTCCCAAAAATGCATGGGTTAACATGAATAACTAGCGGTTAACCCGCTTTCTTCGGGATTGGGACTTACCCAGTCCCTTTTGCTTTGACAATTTTTAATTTAACATTTTTTGATGGCAAATTCAGTTGCTTAGAATTCAATATTGATTCAATAGGCTGGATTTTTGGATTTACGGCAAATATCCGCTCTGCATCGCAATGGTATTTTAAACGCAAAGGTACGCAAAGGTAAACGCCGAGGTCAGCAAAGTTTTTTAATTCACATTTTGCGTAAGTGGTTATTTATATGAGATGCTAAATAAATATTTTTAAATAAATTAAATTTATTTGATGTCTGTTGTTTCTTCTGTGTGCGTCACCGTTCCCGCAACCACTGCGAATTTAGGTCCGGGTTTCGATTGTATTGGTGCAGCTTTAACGCTTTATAACGAATTCAAGTTTACTCGGCAAGAAGTCGATCAAAATCAAAGGCTACTTCTTAACGTTACTGGTACTGAAGCAGCACGAGTCACAACTGATGAAAGTAATCTTGTATATCAAGCATTTATAGAATTTTATCAACACATAAATCAAACACCACCGCCAGTAAAAATTGAAATCCAGTTAGGGGTTCCACTCGCAAGAGGTTTGGGTAGTTCCGCAACTGCTATTGTTGGTGGATTAGTTGGTGCAAATGTATTAGCAGGTGAAATCCTCACTCAAAGGCAACTAATAGAATTAGCGATCGCAATGGAAGGACACCCCGATAATGTGGTGCCAGCTTTTCTGGGTGGATGTCGTTTGGCTGCGACAAGCTATACAGGGTGGGAAATTTGTGATATTCCTTGGTGTAAGGATATTGTCCCAGTAGTAGCAATTCCAGATTTTGAACTTTCAACAAGTGTTGCACGAAAAGTATTACCAACTCAGATAAGTCGTGGAGATGCGATTTTCAATGTGGCACATTTGGGGTTACTGTTGCGTGGATTGGAAACTGGGAATAAAAATTGGTTATTGGGGGCTTTGCAAGATAAGTTACATCAACCTTACAGAAAATCGCTGATTGATGGATACGATGATATTCAGGCGGCAGCCTTATCTGCTGGTGCTTATGGCATGGTTATTAGTGGAGCAGGCCCAACACTATTGGCATTATGTGATATGAGTAATTTTCCAGATGTAGCGGCAGCTATGGCTTCTGAGTGGCAAAAAAAAGGAATTAAAGCACAAGTACAAGCGCTCCAAATCGATCAAAAAGGAGCAACAGGCGTTGTTCAAGGATAAAAAATAATTATGGAGGATATGCAGGCAGAAATTGCAGTAATTCGCGCTCAGATTAATCAATTGCGTCGAGAAGGTGCTGCTCTTGCTGTAAATATCAAGTCTTCTGAAGATGATTCACCGCAAGCAATAGCCGAAGCCTACCGTCGTCAAGCAAGAGAAAATCCTCAATTGTTTGCTGAGCTTAAGGGTATAGATCAGGCGATTGTAGCCCTAGAAGCTCAATTAACAAATTATCTTGCTCAGTCACAATCTCGTCGCGGATACATCACCCGTCTTCCTCAACAGAAAGAAGAATTGGAAAAAGCTAGAACCAAAGCTAAAAATCATGCAGAGCGAATTAATCAACTAGCATCAGAACTCGCAACCGAAGTCAATAGTCTCAAAGCTTGTGCCGACATTTTAACTCCGCTTTACTGGCGAATATATTACAAACCTTTTATTACTGGATTTAAAACCGTTTCCGTTCCTTATGTTCGTTCCGATGAGGATGTTTGGAATATTGTTAACCGCATCGTTTGATTGAGCCACCAATCTTCAGAAGTCGGGTTTTTTATGGAATTAGCGAGTGTTATCTTTCTTAAAACATCATATATGTTACAAATTGCAACGATAGCTTGAGCTGCCGTTGCAATTTTTATTAACAAAAGTTTATTAATTCCATGAAAATACCCGAAATTTTGAGTATTTATTCCTAAAAAAAACCGAAATTTTGATTTTATAGGGGTAAATTCTGTTTACAAAAATATAAAATGCTTAATATAATGTAAACAAATGCGAAAAAATAAGCTGATTGTCAGTGATGAACGAATTTCCTTGGTTGACTTCTATAATTCTGTTGCCCCTAATGGCAGCGGTTTTTATTCCTCTAATTCCTGATAAAGAAGGTAAAACCGTTCGTTGGTATGGTTTGGGTATTGCGATCGCGGACTTTACATTAATGATTTATGCCTTTTGGCATAGTTACGATTTTCAGAATGCATCATTCCAGTTAATTGAAAAATACGCTTGGGTACCCCAGTTGGGTTTAAATTGGTCAGTAGCAGTTGACGGTTTGTCAATGCCTTTGATTTTATTAACAGGTTTAATTAATACTTTGGCGATTTTCGCGGCTTGGAGAGTTACAAACAAGCCGCGTTTGTTTTATGGGTTGATGCTGGTAATGTACAGCGCTCAGCTTGGTGTATTCCTAGCTCAAGATTTATTACTGTTCTTCTTGATGTGGGAAATTGAGTTGGTGCCGGTGTACCTGCTAATTTCAATTTGGGGAGGACAAAAACGTCGCTATGCGGCAACTAAATTTATTATTTATACTGCGGCAGCTTCAATATTTATTTTAGTAGCAGCTTTTGGGATGGCATTTTCTGGAGATACCGTGACTTTCGACATGGCATCTTTGGGGATGAAAGAGTATCCCAAAGCCCTTGAAATGCTTGCTTATACAGGTTTCTTAATTGCTTTCGGCGTAAAACTGCCAATTTTCCCTCTTCATACTTGGTTGCCGGATGCTCACGGTGAAGCTTCAGCACCAGGTTCGATGATTTTGGCTGGTGTGTTGTTAAAGATGGGTGGTTATGGGTTAATTCGCATCAATATGGAAATGCTGCCCAACGCTCATGTTTATTTTGCTCCCGTATTAGCAGTTTTGGGCGTAGTTAACATTATTTACGGTGCTTGTTGTGCCTTTGCACAAACCAATTTGAAGCGACGTTTGGCTTACTCTTCAATCGCTCATATGGGTGTTGTGTTAATTGGAATCGCTTCCTACACGGAAATTGGTATCAGCGGTGCTGTACTGCAAATGATTTCCCACGGTTTAATAGCAGCAGCATTATTTTTCCTTTCCGGTGTCACTTACGAACGCAGCCACACCTTGATGATGGATAAAATGGGTGGAATGGCGAAAATAATGCCTAAAACCTTTGCTTTATACACCGCTGGTGCAATGGCTTCTCTAGCATTACCAGGAATGAGTGGTTTTGTTGGCGAATTAATGGTATTCCTGGGTATTACCAGCAGCGATGTCTACAGTTCCAGCTTCAAGGTTGTAGTTGTGTTATTGAGTGCTGTAGGCGTAATTTTGACTCCGATTTATCTACTATCTCTACTCAGACAAGTATTTTACGGCAAGCAAAATGAAGAATTACATCTGGATGAAACAGTTTTCGATGTAAAACCCCGCGAACTTTTTATTACTGCTTGTTTGTTACTACCAATTATCGGTATCGGTTTGTATCCTAAATTGGCGACACAGACTTATGATCTGAAGACTCAAGAAGTAGCAGCTCGTGTACGTGAAGCGCTACCAGTCGTTGCATCCGAACAACCATCAAGTCTATATTCTCAAACTTTTATCTCACCAACACTGGCAGATTCAAAAGTTGCAAGTTTGATTAATATTGCTGAGTAGTAAATTAGAAATTATCAAATTCTGGGCTGGTGCTATCAAATTATTCTAGAAAGATTGGGTGGGGGTGATGATTGCATCATCCCCATTAATTTTGGTTAGTTGTTTATCCTAAATCAACCTTTTCTAGAAACATCTTTTCGATGCTTATACTGTAAAATTTGTACAAGTTGATTTTCATCATTAATATCGTAAAGCGCTTCTTCAGCTTCAAAAATTTGTTGTTCAATTATTTCTTGAAGTTGACATTTTTCTTCTAAATCTAGGGAAGAAATAGCTTCAGCTAAAGTTTCTAAAGAGAGTTGTAGTTTAACAATGGCTGGCATTTTTATCCTGCTGATTATAGCGGTTTTAATTTGAATAGAACACATACACCATAATGATGATTTTAACATTTATATAATTAATATTCATCTTTTCAGTGTATTCGACTGCAATATTTGTGATTGATTCCTTGGATTAAACCATTTTTAGTTAAAAGTTTAAATACTTGAACTCAAACCAACTCTCCAAGTCAAACCAGGGCTATAAATTCTATTAACTCTTTCGTACTGTTCACCTAATAAATTTTCTAAGTAAAATGTGAATCCTAAATTTTGATTAATGGGTATGCGAGCGCTAAAGTCTAAATTGAAATAAGATGGTGAAAAG
Source organism: Plectonema cf. radiosum LEGE 06105 (assembly GCF_015207665.1). Classification (GTDB taxonomy): domain Bacteria; phylum Cyanobacteriota; class Cyanobacteriia; order Cyanobacteriales; family Nostocaceae; genus Rivularia; species Rivularia radiosa_A. The sequence continues at coordinate 26,074 of NZ_JADEWL010000015.1, read as the reverse complement.
TCTGTGTTTTTATCTCCAGGAGCCGTAAATAAAGCCCGACGAGCGCCACTATAATAAGTGCCATATAAATTTGCTTGCCATCCATCTTTTCCGTAACCAATTCCTGCTTGTAAATTCGAGTAAGGAATTAAACCTAATTGTAATCCTGTTTCCGCTCCAGTTTTAATTTTGGCATCAGTATAAGTGTAGTTGAAAAATGTTGACCAGTTAGGTGTCACATTCCACCTTAATGCAGCTTCAAACCCATTGGTATCAACTAATCCGACATTTTGCCATTGACCTTGAATTATACCTAAACGGTCATTTAAACTACTACCAAAATAAGTAAATTGACCAGTTAAATTTGACGATAGATTAACATCAACTCCCGCTGTCCAATTAGAACCAGTTTCTGGTTTTAAATCACTATTTGGCAACCATCCATGTACGGTATCATAAAGATATTTTTGGTCTAAACCAGGATTTCGCTGTACAGAAGACAAACTTCCACGCACTGCAAGATTTGGTGATATTCCATAACGAAGACCTAAACTCGGATTAAAGTAATTTCCATACTCGGAATCAAAGTTTTGTCTTAATCCTAAATCAAATTGCAATGCATTGTTAATTTTAACAGTATTCACAGCAAATAAAGCTGTATTCAACAAACTTTGATTTTCTGATTCGTTCAAACTAATTCTATCTGGACGAGTGCTGTCTGTAATTCCATCTAAGTTGAGATTGTTGACATCCAAACCCCAACGAAGTTGATATCTAGGAGATATTTTCCATTGATGATCTAATCTCCCAGTAAATTGTTTTGTATCTAAAGTTCCGGTACGATAAAATTCTGTGTTTTCAAAAACTGTGGGACCGTATGTATTAAAATAATCTTGGTTAAATCCTAATGTAGTTGTGAGTTGAGAATTATCGGCAAGTTGGGATTTCCAAGCTAAACCAATGTTTAACCCATCATGGTCTAGTCGATCTTTTTGCAAGGGAAAACCAAAGTAAACTAAACCACGCCGACTACTGAGTGTTTTCACATCTAAACTCAGAGTGTTTTTCTCATTTAAATCAACTGCAATATTCCCAAAGTAAGCACTAGTAGCAGTGTCGGCATTAAATAAATTACCATCTGCATCGCGATTAGCTGCACCTACAGGAACTTGGTATTTATTATCGATAAAAAAGCGTTCAAAACTCAAGTTATAACGTACATTTTCAGTTCCACCACTAAAACTTGATTGTTGATTATTTGAATTTAAAGAACCAAATTCGGCAGTAGCATTTAGTTTTGGTTTCCCACTACCTTGTTTGGTGATAATATTAATAACTCCACCTACTGCGGAAGAACCATACAAACTGCTTGCTGCACCACTATATAATTCTATTCGATCAATTGCTTCAACAGGAATGCTATTTAAATCTGTAGCACCATGATAAGTATTAATATTAGTATTAATTTGTCTACCATTAATCAGAATTACCGACTGATTAATTGACGCTCCACGATAATAAGTTCCTGTATGAATATCTGCTCCATGACCAACATCATTAATGACAAATCCCGGCATTCTTTTCAGAACATCTGCTACACTCGATGCACCTTGTTTTTCAATTTCCTCCCTATCAATCACATGAGTTGGTGTTGATTTTGGTAAAGTGTTTCTCTCTCCAATCACATCTAATATAATATCATAATCATCTGTTTCTTCTGGTTCTAGATTATTATTTTGAGATATTTTTCTATAATTAACCTCTTCATTTATGTTGTTAATTTGAATAATGTTATTTTCCTGGTTTTTTATTGGTTGAGTTAGGAAGCTGGCATCAGTTGCGGGTGATTTAAAATCACTGAGATTCAATATATTTGATTGAGTTTGGGAATTATCTTTCAAATCCATTTGATTGTTGTCAATATCAACTGCAAGTGATGGAAAAGCAATAAATAAACTGAGAGAACTAATTGAAAACAAGTAAAAATTATTTTTCATTGAATTGAAGTGTGATTTCACTAATATTTTTTGCATTCAGAATTTGCTGTACTCGATCTATCTCTGGTACAACTCGTTTGTAATTTTCATTTTTAAATTCAAGCAGGGCTATTTCAGATTATATTTGACCGCAATTCACATCATATAAACCATGCTAAAACGAGCAGAAAATCCTAGATATTCTACCTACTGCAAATCACTTTTTGTTAACATTTATTTATCTTGAATATTCGTTCTCTGAACGTTTTTAAATTGCTGAATATACAGAAGATTATCGGGAAATAATATAAATTGTCAACTAATTGTATAACAAGTTTTGTATTTTTTTATCTTTGACAAGCTGTCTTAGTTAAAAATTTTCTGCTTGATTAAGTATGACAACTTGTCATATCAAAATATTTGATTTTTTTAGTTCAATTGATGTTATTTAGGAGAACTTAGAACACAGATTAAATGGATAACACTGATGACACTGATTAATAACTCTTAACTCCTAACTCTTAACTCCTAACTCATAACTACAGATTAAATGGATGACACTGATTAATAATTCTTAGCTCCTAACTCTTAACTCCTAACTTAGAACACAGATTAAATGGATAACACTGATGACACTGATTAATAATTCTTAGCTCCTAACTCCTAACTCCTAACTCATAACTATTGACTCCCTTACCATAGAAAAAACCCGGCTATAGAAATCAGCCGAGTTTTTACTTAACGTTAAAGTTATGCTTTAGATAGATGTATTAATCTTTGCCAAATTCCTCCAAGAGCTTCTTCTTGTAAGTGACTGCGGCAACGGTAACAGTCTGACCTTTGATACGATAGATAATTCTATACATATAGGCAAACTGTTGTCTAATGCTATCGTCATCGAATTCCGGCACCATTTCACCAGAAGAAGGACAGTGATTCAAACTGCGAGTAACATCAAGTATTTTCTTAACGACTGCGGCAGTATAGGAAGCAGAATCACGGGAGATATATACGGCAATTGCTTCTACATCATCTAAAGCTTTAGGTGACCATACTACTTGATAAGCCATTTGCTTAAACGTTCTTTGGCCTCATTGTGTGTCCTTGTTCCTCTAGTATCCGCTACTTCTAGGCTACGTCGCACTTTTTCGCTGACATAGAGATGATATTGAATATCTTCAACAGAACAATCATCCGGTAACTGTCTCAAAATAGATTGGATGCTTTCTTTGGGAGTACTCATAATGTTATTTTTTGGTTATTTATATAAATTCGGTAATAGGAAATGGGCATATGCCCATCTCTATTGTCTACTAAAAGTTGCTGTAATTGGTAATTGCATTCTTGATATTATCCATTACTTCGGATACAGGGATGATTCCCAAATCTCCAGAAGCGCGGCTACGAATACTTAAAGTATTTGATTCTACTTCTTTTTGCCCGACTACAGCCATTACCGGAATTTTTTGTTTTTCGGCATTACGAATTAGTTTACCAAGTCTGTCGCCACTGGTGTCTACTTCCGCACGAATACTTAATAATCTCATTTGAGCGGCAACATCTTGAGTAAAATCTAATTGCGCTTCTGCGACTGGTAATAATCTGACTTGTACTGGTGCTAACCACAATGGAAAATCACCTGCATACTCTTCAATTAAAATACCAATCAGCCTTTCTAATGAACCAAAAGGAGCGCGGTGTATCATTACCGGACGTTGACGAGTACCATCTTCAGCAACGTATTCTAGATCGAAGCGTTCGGGTAAGTTATAGTCTACCTGTACCGTTCCTAACTGCCATTCTCTTTCCAAGGCATCGCTAACAATAAAATCTAATTTGGGACCGTAAAAAGCAGCTTCTCCTATACCTTCAAAGTGAGCCATTCCTAACTTTTCTACTGCACGACGGATAGCACCTTGAGCTTTTTCCCATGCTTCATCAGAACCAATATATTTTTCCTTGTTTTCTGGATCGCGGAAACTCAGTCTGGCTTTAAAATTCTTTAGTTGTAATTTATTAAATACTGACAGAATTAAATCAACAACATTAAGAAACTCTTCATCAAGTTGATCGGGAGTCGCAAATATATGAGCATCATCTTGGGTAAAACCCCTTACTCGGGTTAAGCCACCTAATTCTCCAGACTGTTCGTAGCGGTAAACCGTACCAAACTCAGCCAAACGCATTGGTAGTTCTCGATAGGAACGCAGTTCGTTGTTATATATCTGAATGTGAAAAGGACAGTTCATTGCTTTGAGAACAAAACCTTCCTCTTGCGCTGCGGCTTCCTCGTCTTCTGCCATCATCGGAAACAAATCTTCTTTATATTTCTGCCAGTGTCCCGATTTTTTAAATAAATCTACTTTGCCAACATGGGGCGTTACAACTGGTAAATAACCGCGTTTTACCTGTTCTTCTTGAAGAAAATCTTGTAAAAGAGTTCGCAATAAAGTCCCTTTGGGAGTCCACAGCGGTAAACCAGGTCCGACTAAATCGGAAAATATAAATAATCCTAATTCTTTACCCAATTTACGATGGTCGCGGCGCATTGCTTCTTCTTTACGCCGCTTGTATTCGGTTAACTGTTCGGGAGTTTCCCAAGCAGTACCATAAATCCGCTGTAGCTGTGCCTTATTCTCATCTCCGCGCCAATATGCACCAGCAACACTTTCTAATTCAATCGCTTTAGCAGTTAATTCCCCGGTATTCTCTAAATGAGGACCAGCACATAAATCCCACCATTCATCCCCCAAATGGTAGATTGTAATTGGTTCTTGTTTAATATCTTCGAGAATTTCTAATTTATAAGGTTCGTTAATTTCTTGGATGCGACGTTGGGCTTCTTCGCGGCTGACTTCTTCTCTTGTAACTGGTAATTTACGATTAATGATTTTCACCATCTCTTTGTAGATGGCTTTCAAATCTTTTTCGGTAAATGGTTCTGGATTATCAAAGTCATAATAAAATCCATTTTCAATCCACGGACCAATTGTAACTTGACTTTTAGCAAACAGCTTTTGTACCGCCATTGCCATAATATGAGAAGCTGTATGGCGAATTTTTTTTAAATTCTCAGATTCACTGGTACGTGGTAGATTGATTTTTTCAGGTTTTTCTGATTGATTTTTTTCTTCAATCGGCGATATCGGCTGTTTAACCATTGGCGAAAATTATTTTATTGTAGAACTGCATCTATATTAACGACCTTGGGGTAGAGTGCATCACTTTCATCAACCCATGTTTAAATATTCTGTCTTTCGGATGTGTACAGATCAGAAGGTGAATATATATAATGGTAATAAAACTGTAGTCAAAATTACAGATTATTTTAAGATTCTAGCTGGATAACTGTGTGGCGTTAAATGTTAAGAATATTAAAGAACGTTAATATTAGTAATAATATTCGGATTTTTTTTCTCATTTATGCGAGACTCTAATTTACCAGAGCTTGAATTACTTCATACAGTCTTGCAGCCATTGTTGGAAGACTTTGAGTATTGGTTTACGCGTTCAGCTTTGCTGCTGCAATCGCAAACTTTTCTAGAAACAGAGCATCTCTCATTTATAGATCCGCAGGAGCAATCTAACTTATTGAAGCGAGTAAGGGTTGCGGCTGATGAAGTACAAGCAGCTAAAATGTTGTTTGCAGCGACTGAAGGTAAGGTGGGCATTGATATGGCAACGCTTAAGCCTTGGCATCAACTAGTTACCGAATGCTGGAATATTGCAATGAGATTCCGCTCTGAGCAGGATGTTTCCATAGACAAAGACCAATTATAAGGTTAATGATACTTTTTCTTAACATCTTTAATATTAATGACGTTCAAGGAAAAATGTATTTAATGCGACATATATCTGATTTTTGTATAGCGAATTTGTTTGATTAAGTATGGACGCACTTAAGTTATACGGTCAGAAATAAGATTGTAAAAAACCTGAGTCAATGATTATTTAAAAAATTTGTTGCTTTTAAAGGAAAAAGTCAATGCTACTACAACTGCTTTACATTCTTGCTTTTACTATCCTTGCTTTTATAGCTGTTGCCAACTTGATTCGTAATTTAATCATGTTTAGTTTTGGTAGAGAAGCAAATTATCCAGCGGGATTTACGAGGTCTGAATTAGAAGAAATTCGTAAAAATCAAGGGAATTATCCGTTTTCTACATCAAGAAAACAGTTTGTACCCCACCCAGAACTATTAGATAATTCTGGCAATATTGTCAAAGAACCGCTGTTGGTAATGCGTTCGATTAATGTTGAAGATGCTCGTCAGCAGCTTGATGCTCTTTATAAATCATCCCCAGGAAGTAAAGGAGAAGCTGAGGAAGGTTAAAGGTGATAATTTGCTGTCAAAAACATTAAAGGATTTTAAACTTTTGTAGAGACGCGAAATAATGTCCTCCGCGTCTCTACATTAGGTTAATCGTTGATTCACAGTTTTATAAACTGAACTGGATTGATTTGTAACTAGGCTTCAATCACAACTCGGAGGTTTCCACGTTTTTTGGCAACACGACAAGCGGTAGTGCTACCAGAACGCTCAAATTCTAAGTCAAGAATTGTCGAGCCAACTCGCAAGTTATGAAAAGAAAGACTGTTTATTGATTCTGGTAGTGCTGGATCAATAATTCTTAAGCAATTATTAGGTGCGTCTGGCACTAAATTAACCATCATTTGTAGCAGCTGAAAAATAGAACCAGTAGCCCAAGCTTGGGGGGTACAAGCCACTGGATACCTCACAGGAGCTTCATCACCGTTACGCTCGTAACCGCAAAATAATTCCGGTGGACGCTGATAAGGCTGCATAGAAGTCATGTCGAACAAACCTTGGAAAAGTTCCAGAGCTTGGTCAACTAACCCCAGGGAACGTAATCCCATGGCGATAATAGCATTATCATGAGGCCATACGGAACCGATATGATAACCCATTGGGTTGTAAGCGGGGGATAAACTACTCAAAGTGCGGATACCCCAACCATTAAACATATCAGGTGCGCGTAGTCTTTCGGCAACGCTGTAGGCATTCTCAGGAGTAAAAATTCCTAACTGCAAACAGTGACCTGGGTTAGAGGTAATGCTGTCCACTTGTCTGCCGTCGCCATCTAAAGATAAGGCACAGAAATCTTGGTCTTCAATCCAAAAATCGCGATTAAAACGAACTTTTAAATTTCTGGCATCTTCTTGCCAGCGATCTGCTAAATCGAGCCGCTTTTTCATCCGAGCAATTTCTGCAAGACGCATTTTTGCTGAATAAACATAACCTTGGACTTCACAAAGGGTAATTGGACCGTTTGCTAATTCTCCTTTACGGTCTACAATACAGTCTCCAGAATCCTTCCAACCTTGGTTAACTAAACCGCGCTTTGATTTACGGTAGTAGCTGAGGAAGCCTGTCTCCTTGAGATTGCGATCGATCCAATCCATTGCTGCTAAAGCATTTGACCAGAGCTGCTCTAAAGTCTCGCTATCATGAGTCCAAGCGAAGTACTCGGCGTAAAGCATTAACCACAGAGGAGTAGCGTCAACTGTACCGTAGTAAGGTGTGTGGGGAATTTCCTGAGTGCGAGCTAACTCCCCGAAGCGCAACTCATGGAGTATTTTACCCGGCTCTTCTTCCCGCCATTCGTCATCAACTTTACCTTGATAACGAGCAAGTAAGGTCAAAGTTTCCTTGGCAATTTCCGGATTTAACATCAAAGTTTGGTAAGCGGTAATCAATGAATCCCTACCAAACAAAGTTGAAAACCACGGTACTCCCGCAGAAACAGTCTTAGATTTGCCAAAAGACTGACGCAACAAATACATATCTTGTTCGCCGCGTTCGATAACTCGATTAAAAGTACCTTTATCCGCACGAATTTTGGTAATCTTTTGTACCCAATTTTGTTCTTCCATCATTTCGGCAGATCTCGCCTGAACCAAAGTAACGGGAGGACTAACAGTAGAAGTGGGCTGATTATTTGTAAACATATTTACCCGGTAGCCCAGTTTTTGGGTTTCGTGGGTAGCTAATTCCAACTGCCAAACAGCGGTATAACCTTTAAAATAATCTGGTTGACGATGCTGGAAATGGATGCGCGATTCCATGATTAAGTTATCTAAACCTTGATAAGCAAGGGTTAAGACTTCTTCTTTTCTTGGTTTATCTCCGTCTTGTACCGATACCACACCGTCGTTACTTGCTTCAGTAGATTGTGCTTCTACTAAACGCAGCAACCTACCGCGATTCTCCCGACCAAAACCTCGGACTTCAAATAAATCTACGTAATCGGCATCAAAGCTAATACTTAATTCAAAGCTGACAGTACTCGTACTATAATTAGAAACTTCTATTTCCTCAAATAAGGCACCGTTAAGCACCAACTCCCTGCGAATACCCACTGTATCGGCTTGGAGGCGGTCTTCTATTCTAGGATTCGTACACAGCACCGAAAGCGAGAATCCTTTATCCGCTGTGCTGCTAAGCAAAACTGGCGATCGCCCTTCAATTTGTAGTTCTAAGCGACTCAAAAAGCGGGTATCGCAGCAAAACATCCCCATGCTGGGATTGACATCATTGAGCGAACAACCAGCGATGTTACCCAAGGTATCTGTGACTAAAAATAAGTCATCATCTTTTATAGTCAAAGATGCCTGTGGTCTTTCACTGAGAACGCAAGGCCATTCTGGGATGGGAATTTGGTCGGCAGGAACGAAAGTTTGTCCGTCTAGTGAAATTTTGTCCGGTGTCATCAGGGTATCCGGTGTCATTAGCAAAAATTCCGTGTACTGGTGTATAGTTTCTTTGTTAGAGATGCGTCACTCTGAAAAAAAGACGCGAATAAAATTCATTTGAGCCATTGAGCATTTTGATTGCTCGCATAAAGTTAAGTTAGGGAACACAACAAGAGCGAATATACAAAATCTTCATGAATCTGTATATATAAAAAAGTGTTGTAAATAGCAAAACTATTTTAAATAAAACCAGGTAACTATTTAATTGATTTATACTTAATTTTTGCTAGCACTCTTTGCTAGATAACTTTTATACAGCATCTAGTTCAACTGTTTTACTCTAACCGTTAGAGTTTCAGCCTCTGTATAATTTATCTATTAGCTATTATCGTAAATTATTTAAACATTTTATATAACTCTTATTTATGTTTATTTAAATATACGTCAAGCAAATATAATCATACTTATAGACGTTGCTTTTATCTCGAACAGAGAAAAAAACAATATATTTTTTTATATATACCATAAAAATAATGATTAATTCTAAATTATCAAACAATGATTATTTTTAATTACTTTAGTATTTATTAAAAGTATATATATTTACATTAGTTTAGTAGAATTATTAGCCTCGTTTGTGATCGAGCTATAAGTACGAATAAACTATGTTTAAAAAAATAATCTAGTAGTAAAGTAACACATAAGAAAACAAAGTCCGTTTTAAGCAAACTTTGTTTGGATAGTTTTACAATCACATTTATGATTGAATTTATAGAACGAGTGTTGAAGGTCGCTATTAAGCGATAACTTGACCTTCAACCCGTTACAGAGGATGACTTACAAAGCGGCAACCGAATTCAAAACCATCGAGTAAGCTTTCTCGTACTCGTCAGTCATCGATTCAACACTAAAGCGACTAACAACGTATTCTCTACAAGTTTGACGGTCTAGTTTTATCACTTTTGGAACCATCTCAATCATTTGGTTTATCGAGTCGCAAACGAAACCTGTTTTTCCATCTTCTATAACCTCCGGCACAGAACCCAAATTCATGGCGATTACGGGGGTACCAGCAGCCATTGATTCAATCATCACTAAACCAAAAGGTTCTCTCCAAGTGATAGGGAACAAAGTCGCTGTTGCTGCACCTAATAATTTTACCTTGTCTTCGTGGGAAACTTCACCAAGGTACTGAATTTGTTCGCCATCAATTAGTGGTTCTACTTGTTGTCGATAATAATCAATGTCCACCACGTCAACTTTACCAGCTATTTTTAAGGGTAAACCGGCTGCACGGGCAATTTCTATCGCTTCTACTGCTCCTTTTTGTGGCGAAATTCTACCCACAAAAGCCAGGTAAGCAGGCTGTGCGGGTTCACTGTAGAAGGGATACACAGCGGTATCAATACCGTTGTAGACTGTATGAACGTAATTTAAGTCTAAGCAGGGTTCTCGCTGGGATTGGGAAATACTGATTAAAGGCTGCTTGCCAAAACGCCGAAATATTTTAGCGGTATCGGATGTAAATGCACCGTGGAGTGTATGTACGGTGGGTGTTTTGACCAAATTACTATAGGCAAGAGCCGCATAACCCATGTGGGAATGAATAATATCAAAATTGGCGTATGCTTCTTGATAAAGGTCAGCGAGAATCATTTGATGATAGATATCTGGCTCTTGAATAGAAGAGTCGAGCCGTAAAGCCTGGTCGTGAACTGAGTGCAACTTTGCTTTCACAATCGAGTCACCAGAAGCAAACAAAGTTACTTCATGACCGCGCCGAACTAATTCATCTGTCAGAAGTTTGACGATTAGTTCTATTCCGCCGTAGCGAAAGGGAGGAACGCGCTCCCATAAAGGAGAAATTTGAGCAATTCTCATGTTTCACCAATTTTGTGGGGAATAAAGCATATTAACCCATATGCATTATCTTTTCTCAAATTTTCTCAAACTATAGAAAATGATAATTTCAAGCGGTTCTTTATCGGGTAAATATGCCATGCCTTGTTTTGCTTTAATAGCCTTTTGGGGTAGCCAGCAGTCGGGAGCATCTATATCCATCGCAAAGTGTTGGGAACTGAACGGCACAATCAAACCTCAACGCTTTCGGGCATCTAATTATTAGCCGCTACCATTGCTTACTACTTCATCGTAATTAAGTTGTGAATAAGTATTTATTCTTGACTTTATTGCGATTTAATAAGCAGATTCATCGGGCATTAATTCTAGATTCAAACCATTAGCTTGACCATCAAAAACATCGACAAAGTAATATTACATTAAATATTCTTTTTTCGCAATATATTTGATGATTATATGTAGTTTGGTAACAATATTTTGCTGTACAAATATGAGATAAATTATGTAATGAAAAAACAAAAATATCAATTGATTCAATGAAAAGAACAGGTCAGAAAAATCATCAAAATCATCATAAATTACATTGTTTTTCATGACTATAAAATTAGATATAAAAAGTAGCAATCATAGCATTTTCAAGTATTTAAAAATTATGCAACTAGCGTACAGCATTATAAGGCAGACTCGGACGGGCAGGGATGCCCGTGACAATAATGAAGCTACCGCGTCACGCTGATCCGCACGCCACAGGTGTGAACGCGATCGCAAGTGCTGATATTGGTAAATTAGGTGAATAGAAAAATTTATCGCGATCGCAAGGGAGTAGGGAGTAGAAATAAGTCCTTGAGAAGGGTTTACATTTTGTTACATAATCAAATTTATTTGTGTATACCTAGTTAGTCGTTGCAAAAAAATCAGCTTTATTATCTAAGTAAGCCTGTTTACAAACAGCAGTACCAATAAATTCTTTTGTCTAAATATCAGCAGAGGGTAGGGTAGAATATTCTCATTCTGAGAAATTGTCAGCCCAACGGCTGGTTTAGCGACTGTTAGCTGCTATGGCTCTCTAAATTTATGAAATATTCTTTACAAATTGCAACTGTTTGTTTGATCTGAGACGGCGTTGTAGTTTGTAAAATGCAGCTGTGACGTGGATTTAAATCCAGATAGTGGCTCCTTAACGACATCCATGAGCATTTCGACTTCCGTGCTGAGTGATTTGATACAGGTCTTACCGTACCTGCGACCCCAAATATACTTTAAAGCTTCATTGACAGCGCTCTCCCACGCGATGGAAGATCAAGTTTTGGCTGCGACAATGGAGCAGCCTTTAGTGATTGCCAGCTTTCAAAGGGAGAGATTTTATCGTCAAGAAGCTCATCGTTATCAGCGGCTGGCGCAAATAAGCAATCAAATATACGTTTTATCTGCACCAGAAACAGATTTTAGCAACAGTTCGGAACATTACGAAAAGGTTGCTTTTAAGCCAAAAGATGCTCTTGCTCAAGAATGGCATTTGGTAGTGATTGCTTTTAATTATGCTACTTGCTTAGTTTGCCGGGAATACCCAACTTCCATAGTAAAAAAAGATTTCCCAGAATTGATTCCCAGTATTGATATGGATACAGCGCGAAGGTTTGAGGGAATTTGGACGGCGGAAAGGGGAGTTAGCTTAAAAGCGGCGGACTTGTTATTAGACAAAATACTTATTTATCGTCCGGAATTAGCCTCAAAAATTGAGCAAGCGCGTCAACGCTTTAGGATTGGAGATAATTATAATCAAAAAATTGTAGACGAAACTAACGAATATGCTTGCGACATTGATACCAACCCTTTTGTGCAGCGCTTAGTTACTTATTTACAAGCTAGTCAATATAAGCTACACAAAGCTTATCGGTCAATTGCCGCCCAAGCACGAAAAGAACGTTTAGTCAACTCCATTAGTACTGCAATTAGGCGATCGCTAAATCCGCGAGAAGTATTGCAAGTCGCGGTACAAGAATTAGGACAAAACTTAGCAGTGAGTCGTTGCTTAATCTACCGCGCTCAGGCTGCGGATATGAGCGCTACCATTGAACACGAATTTTTGAGTTCTGGTATTTCCTCGCTGTTGGGAGAAACTAGAGAATTAGAAAATAATCCGTTGTTTCAAGAAGTGGTACAAGCAGGGGACGGAGTTTGTATTTCAGATACTCTTGAAGACACTCGCATTCAAAATTCGAGGGTACTTAGGGATTTTGTGAAAAAATTTGGGATTCGTTCCTGGTTGATGGAACCCGTATGGTTTCAGGGGCGAATGTTGGGGATGATAGAGTTACAATATTGCCGCAATCAAGCTCATGAATGGCAAACGGATGAACTCGATTTGGTGAAAGCCATAGCTACTTCCATTGGAGCAGCTTTAATCCAAGCCGAAGCCTACGCTAATTTAGAAGATTTTAACCAACAATTAGAAGCATTAGACCGCACTCGCAGCAACTTGATCGCCATTACCGGACACGAACTGCGGACTCCACTTTCCACAATTCAGGTATGTTTGGAAAGCCTCGCAACCGAACCAGATATGCCTTTAGAATTGCGTCAAGTAATGCTTAGTACCGCACTTTCCGACTCAGAAAGAATGCGGAAACTAATTCAAGATTTTTTAACTCTTTCCAACTTAGAAAGCGGTCGAATTGAATGGCATCCAGAAACTTTGACTTTACAAGAATGCGTAGATTTATCAATCAGCAGAATTAAGGCTCGCAGCAGTTTGGAAAACCTCCCGAAAGTTGCCATCAAAATATCAGAAAATTTGCCTTTAATTAGAGCAGATGGTGATTGGTTAGTGGAAGTTCTAGCCAAGCTTCTAGATAACGCTTGTAAATTCACACCCCCCAACGGAAAAATTACGATCAAAGCAAATTCCAACGGCAATAAAATGGTTGAAGTTACCGTCGCTGACACGGGACGAGGAATAGAACCCAATCGTTTAGAAATCGTTTTTGACCGTTTTTATCAAGAAGAAGGAGCCTTAAGACGTACCACCGGGGGAACAGGGTTAGGATTAGCAATTTGTCGTCAAATAATCCGAAGTTGGGGAGGAGAAATTTGGGCAGAATCATCGGGTAAAGATAAAGGTTCCAAGTTTCACTTCACTGTACCCAGCATTGAAGGAAGTCAGGAGGAGAGGCTTTTGATGGTTGGGAGCAAGTGAAGGTCAAAGGTCTAAGGTCAAAGGTCTAAGGTCAAAGGTCTAAGGTTAAAGGTCTAAGGTTAAAGGTCTAAGGTTAAAGGTCTAAGGTTAAAGGTCTTCATGTTAATTCTTAGTAACAACTATCCACCAACAACTATCCACCATCAACCAACAACTAACCACCAACAACTAACCACCATCAACCAACAACTAACCACCATCAACTAACCACCATCAACCAACAACTATCCACCATCAACTATCCACCATCAACTAACCACCATCAACTAACCACTAACCACCATCAACCAACAACTATCATTTTTCTAAGAACTGTTAAACTTCCTAACGTAATCGCAATATGACCCCGGTCGCAGTGTTACGATGCCCTAAAAACGTTGAGAGAAAATTTTATGGTACAAACACTCTCTGGACAAACTCCAAAATTTGGTGGCAGCACTGGCGGCTTGCTCAAAAAAGCGGAAGAAGAGGAAAAGTACGCGATTACTTGGACTAGTCCCAAGGAACAGGTTTTTGAAATGCCTACTGGTGGCTCTGCGGTGATGCTTGAAGGCGAAAATATGCTGGAAATTGCTCGTAAAGAGTACGGTATTGCTTTGGGCGCTATGTTCCGGAAAATGAAAATTACTGATTACAAAATTTACCGAATTTATCCCAGTGGTGAAATTCAGTATTTACATCCGGCTGATGGTGTTTTCCCTGAGAAGGTCAACGAAGGGCGCGAAAAAGTACGTTTTGTTGCCCGTAAAATTGGCGACAATCCCAGTGCTGCAAAACTTAAGTTTAGTGGCGTAACACCCTTTGACGCTCCTAATCCTTAATTGATACAGTGAACAGTTAACAGTGAACAGTGAACAGTGAACAATAAACAGTTAACTGTTAATATTATCGGGAATTAAACACAAAATATGGGGAATAGATAATCGGTTGAGATATTAAAACTGTATTTCTTTTCTTGTATGTCATGTTTAACCGAGAAATAATAATTGCTTACTGATAACTGTTCACTAATAACTGATAACTGTTCACTGATAACTGATAACTGATAACTGTGATTTTCCCCGATTTTTCTGAATTCTGCGAGTTAGCAAAACAAGGTAATTTTGTCCCGGTATATCAAGAATGGGTGGCTGATTTGGATACACCTGTTTCGGCTTGGTATAAAGTATGTGCTGGTCATGCTTATAATTTTCTGCTGGAATCGGTGGAAGGTGGGGAGAATTTAGGACGTTATAGTTGGGTGGGTTGCGATCCTTTATGGATTTTAGAAGCTACGGGTGAAAATCAAGGAAATGTAGCCGATACCTATCAAACAATTCAAACTTTCCGAGATGGAAAGCAGGTAGTTTTTGAAGGCGATCCTTTTAAGGCTTTAAGCGAATGTTTGACAGCTTTGCAGCCAGTTCATTTACCTCAATTACCGCCGGGAATTAATGGTTTATTTGGTTTTTGGGGTTATGAATTAATTCGCTGGATTGAACCACGGGTAAAGGTTCATCCGCAAGACGAGCGAAATATTCCCGATGGGTTGTGGATGCAGGTAGATCACCTGTTGATTTTTGACCAGGTAAAGCGGAAAATTTGGGCGGTTGCTTATGCAGATTTGCGTGGCTCGAATGTAGATTTACCGGCGGCTTACGAAAAAGCAAGTGGTATGGTTTCTGGGATGGTAAACAAGCTGTGTGAACCTTTACCAGGGGAAAAAACCATTATGGAATGGACTCCACCGGGAATCAGAAATGTCAAGGGAACTGGGGAGTATAAAAGCAATTTTACGAAAGCAGAATTTTGTGCAAGTGTTGAAAAGGCTAAGGATTATATCAAAGCTGGTGATATTTTTCAAGTTGTTGTTTCCCAGCGATTGTCAACTGAATATAATGGTGATCCCTTTGCGCTTTACCGTTCGCTGCGTCAGATAAATCCTTCACCTTATATGTGTTACTTCCACTTTAAAGATTGGCAAATTATCGGTTCGAGTCCGGAAGTGATGGTAAAAGCCCAAAGCGATGGGGAAGATGGAGTTGTTGCTACAGTGCGTCCGATTGCAGGAACTCGTCCCAGAGGTAAAACGGTGAAGGAAGACGCAGCATTTGCTGAAGATTTATTAAAAGATCCCAAAGAAGTCGCCGAACACGTGATGTTGGTAGATTTAGGACGTAACGATTTGGGACGGGTTTGTGAAAATGGTAGTGTTAAAGTTGACGAGTTAATGAAGATTGAGCGTTACTCTCACGTTATGCATATCGTTAGTAACGTGGTGGGTAAATTAGCGCCGGGTAAAAATGCTTGGGATTTGCTCAAAGCTTGCTTTCCTGCGGGTACAGTTAGCGGAGCGCCGAAAATACGAGCGATGGAAATTATCCACGAATTAGAACCTAGTCGTCGCGGGGTTTATTCGGGAGTTTATGGATATTATGATTTTGAAGGTCAATTAAATAGCGCGATCGCAATTAGGACGATGGTAGTTAGGGATAATACTGTGATGGTGCAAGCGGGTGCGGGTTTGGTGGCTGATTCGGAGCCAGAGAAGGAGTATGAGGAGACTTTGAATAAGGCTAAGGGTTTGTTAGAAGCAATAGGGTGTTTAAAAAATCCTTAATAGTTTGAAGTGTAGTAGCCATATTTATATATTAGACATCTGGTGGAAATTAATTATGCGTCATCCAGAAACCTTGTAGAGACGCGAAATTTCGCGTCTCTACATTCTTTTTCGGAGATGTCTATTTGTATTTTCTCAAATTTCCGGTTCAATTCCAGCTGCTCTAAGCTGTGCTGCTAAACGCTCGGCTTTTTCTAAACCCCATAGTAAAATGTTTTTATTTTCATCCCACCATCGCAACCAATAACCAGTGCGGTTTTCTCTATTTCCTTCCCATACTCCTAAAAATAAATTCATTTGAGCAATCCAGAAACGATTATTAGCATCGGGTTTTTGCAGATAATATCGTTTTGAATCATCTAATTGATAAACTTCGATTTCACCGCTATCTGGTTCAAAAATGACATAATTAGGAACTTCTAAAATTTGTTCGTAAAAGAACCACTTTCCCGGAGGGTGAGTAGGTTTAATTGAATATTCCCCACCTTGAGTATCGGAAAGAAATTCCATTACAATAACGGGAATATCGCCTTGAAGTTGTGGTGTATAACTGCGTTTTACTTGCTGTCGGGAAACAGTAATATTAGGTACATAAGCCCAATTTGGGGCTTTTACAACTATCTTTTGATTTACTGTAGCGCAGATGCCGTAATTAGTAGTAATCAGCGAATTTTCGGGTAATTTACTGGCAATTTCTAAACTTTCAGTTAACGCAGCAGCAAGTAATGGTTGATTGATATTATCCACTGGTTCGTTTTCTAATACAAAGTCATCGGGGAGTTTTTCCCAAATGATTTGGTAGTTGGGAGTTATAGAAAGCATTTCTAAAAACAAAAAGGTTTAATTTTAGTGTAAAGGTTGTTGTGAAAAACCAATAAAAAATCGTCACCTAATGTTAGTTAGTTAGGAATTATTAGAAGTCTGGTTTTTGATGTTAGTATCTATAATTAACTAAATAAATTGTTGTAAAAACCCAACTTCTGATTAAGAGTAATGTAACACCTTTAACCTTTAACCTCTAACCTCTAACCTTTTAAGAATCTTTTTGAGAAAGAATTAAATTGAGTACATTTAATTCATTGGAAGTCAACAAATACTTATCTGTAAAGCTCTTTTTTCTGATTTCTCCTAAACTGTAACTTCTAAAAAGCACAAATGGAAATTCTTTATACTTATCACCAATCGGTAAAATATTATTAACGGGATAAAGTAAGCGGATATAAGCAGCGAGAATATCGCGAAAACGTTCGTCTTCAGGCTCTTCTGGTTGGTTAGAAAAATATTCTTTTAGTACTTCACCACTAATAAATATAAATAATGGTAAGGCATAATATTGGTCTAAATTTTTGCTAAATTGTTCGAGATATTGGGTTTTATTAATTTGTTCTTTGAGTTTATAAATTAATTCTATAGCATCTTTGATAGCAGAACGTAAATTTTGGGGATATGATTTACTATGGCTAATAATCTGCATATTTTGCCATAATTTTTGATTAACGTAAGTAGCTATATCCAAAACTCGCATTTGATAAGTTTCTTCTAAAGTGTTTTGAGGAATAGGTACTATTAATAAACTTCCGCTGATATATGCTAATTCAATATTGCCAAAATCTAATAATTTATCTAAACTACTACAATTTTTTGCAAAGCTATTGTTAAAGGTTTTAAACAAATCAAGATAATTTAAATTAACAGTATCTCTGACAGTGAAATCTGCTGTACCCAAAAGTTGTTCTAAACTTGTATAAACGTTTTCGACTAAAGTATCACTTCTATTTCTACGATGCTCTTGCTTTAACTGTTTGATGAGATTTGCTATTTTAGTAGAAAATGTTTCACCAGCAGTAAAAATTGATTTACCACCGATAGGAATCACAATAAATTTGTTTCTACTGATGTTTCCATGACCAAAAATTCTGGTATTGATAGAAGCTTTTAAAATTAATAATATATTTAATAACGATAATACGCTTTCTTGTAAAGCTAATTGTTGATTTTCAAAGTCATCTTGATAGTAAATTGACTTTTGACTTAAGTAAAATATGAGTTGTTTATCTTGATGATCAATTTTATCATTTCCCCGACCTCTGTATATTACCTGAATGACTTCCATGAGGTTTTTCTCAATTTGAAATCCAGGAATTTCTACTAAAATATGTTTGGCTTGGGGAAAAGATAAACCTCGACTTCCGGAAGCTGTCATAAAAACGATTTTGACATGATTTTTACATTGATTAATTTGCTCTTTCTCTAACTCTGAGATATTGGCATGAATTTCGATATAATCTTCAAAAGGTTGAAATTTTGCTGTTTGTTGTTTAATTTTTGCAATCAATTCACCTAATCGTTGTTTATCTTGAATGTAAACTATAATTTGTTCAACTGCGGAACTATTTAATAAAATTTCGATATCTTGAAGAATCTGTTTTTGGAGACTTTTAATTAAACTATTTTTATCCTCAAGTCGAATTTTTTCTACATAAAGTTGAGATTCAACTATAGTTTTATATGTAATTGATAAACTTTTAGCTGGATAAGAATTAGCGTTGATGATTGTAGATGGTAAATTTTTGAATACAAAATGTTCGATGGAAAGAGGTTCAGATATATCATTAGTTCTACGAAAGTATATTTTATCTGGTTCTGGTGTTTTATCGGCAAGATGTTGATTTATGACGTTTTTATCAACTATAGAAGCATCAGCAATAATTACTTTTGTATTAAAACTATATTGAGAATCCGTCAATTTATATTTATCTAAAATCTTATGGATACCGTGTAAAAACTCAACACCACTATCATCTCCAGTTATCTCATCTATCATGATGAATAAATGCTTTATTTTATGAGAAATAGCTTTCATTCTTTCGGGAATGACAATATCTTCTCTATCGTTATAAGTATTTCTAAAAATTTTCTCAACGTGTTTTAAAGTATCACTATTATCAAATGTTTTTTTCAGAGATTGAATTGAAACTGTTGCGATAATATTCTGAGATTTTTGATGTTCTATAACTGTGGAAATTGCTTCACAAATGCTATTTAATACACCTTTACTGCTTTTTCCTTTATCTTGAATGATATCTTCTGTTTTTCTATTAAGTCGCTCAGCACGTCGTAAACGTAATTCAATATTTCGACTGTCGCAAAACTGTACTGACTGTAATCTAAAATCTCCTTGATGTTGATTAGATACATACTGAACCGTATACTCTCCTTGATTATCGCTGATTAAATTACTATAACTATTAATCGCTAAAATTCTGTCATCGCATAATTTATTGGAATTTTTATCCTGAAATTTTTCGATAATATCTAGATTTACTTGCTTACGGGGACTAACATAAAAAAAGAGAAAACCCTCATCTACATGACTTTTGAGAAAACTTGCGATCGCGGTTGTTTTACCGATACCAGGATTACCTGTTAAAAAGATATAATTAGAGTCGGAAATCAGTTCTTTTTTGATTAATTCTGCATGAGCATTTCGTAAATCTAAAGTTCCAGTTAATCCTAGTTTATCGATTAAATTTTGAGGTACTTTATCCACAGAATTAAAAAAACCTTCAACTCGCTCTTGATGAATGACATTAGTTGTATTATTAGCAGGAATATCTAACAGAGCATCAACAAAATTCTTCCCTTTAATAAAACTACTATAAGCACTGCGTCTAATACAATTTAAAACCTGTTTACGAGCTTGATTTATCTCTCTAATACTTGAATCATGGGTATATATTTCATAGCAATTCTGCAAAACAGTTAAATTATCCGGCTTTACAGACATAGCACTTATCCCTCTATCGCTATATCCCACAGCATTAAATATTATTGATTTATCTTCAAAATGGATGATGTTATTTTCTTTAAGAAAGTGATAGAAACTATAAGCATAACCACCAGCTTGGATTAATTTAGCGCTTTCCTTATCTTTATACTTAAATGCAGTAAAATAATTCTTCAAATTATCAGTAAATTCAAAACCTAAAGATTGTGTATCGATACGAAGTTGTGAAAAAATACTTTTTGAGCGTAAATAACTAATATCTCTAATTAATAAATTTCTTAAAATTTCCACAAAATCAAGATTTTTTAGTTCTTGACTTGAATTAATTGAAAATATCGATAAATCAACACAAAGTATTCTCAATTGTTTACGATACCGCAATAAGATTAAAGTATCTGCATTGACAAATTCACCTTTTTTTCCTAAATCTAAACCTTCCCAAAAATATTGTTTTTGATAACGTTCAATATCATCTGAAGTAAAATTATCTAATTGACGTAAAACTTCTTGAAACCACTGTATCTTATTTCTACCTTCATAAGTTCCAATACTGTTATCACCACTAAATTGACATTGATAATACAAAATTTCTAAATTGCGGATTTTATGTGCTTCACTCCAACCGATAGATTGTAAATATTCGGCAAAAAAATTTAATCCACAGAAGAAACCTTTTTGGAGATAAAACGTACTCCACTTTTGTACCATTTCTCTTTCAAGAGTACTAATAACCTGACTAACAATACCCTTGAGCATTTGGGGAAACTTTAATTGCTGCAATTCCTCCAGATATAAATTCCCAAAATTATGCCTTATCTGCTTCTGTTTAATATAAGTTAGAATTCCAATATTAAAACCAACTTCAAATAAACGTCCTAATTCTTCTGATATTTTAGATGACATCCTGATTTAATTTATTGATTTTTTATTCCCAAAAAACTCTGCGTTACTTTGCGCTAACCTCCGCGTGACTCTGCGTTAACAAATAGATAGTTTATCTTAAATCACTCTCCCGTACATTTAAAATCTTCTTGACTTCAGTTAAAAATGCTAATGAGTTAAAAAACGACTTTCCTCTCATATGATTAAATAAACAAAGTGTTCCAACCGACTCATCACCGATTAAATTTTCATAAGGATTTAATTTGACGTTGATATCTTGAGCTTTTTCGTACCGTGAAAAGTGAAACAAAGTCAATAACTGTAATATTTCATTTTTCAAAGTACCATTGAAAATCAAACCTTTATAAATATCTTCATCATCCAAAATGCCCTTATAAATATTTGCAAAAGTAGCATAAGAAATTACACCATTGTAATTACGTTCAGCACCTTTACCAATAGTGACACCATTAAATAAATTGAAGAATACTACAGATTTTTTACTAGGGTCATCAACAAGAGATGATAATTCTACTGTATCTTGAATATACAACGAATTAACTCCAATTTTCCCAGGAAACTTACTAGCATAATATTTATCGAAAAACATCGGATAAATTTTAATATTATCGTGTTTAGCTTTAAAAGCTCGGATGACTTCCCGTGACATAAAGAAAAGTCCATCATCTTCGTCTTTTTGAGTCATATATAAACTGCTAGTGTAAGGTGCTTTAGCAATATAAATAAAGCGTTTGTATCCTTGTTGATAAAGCTTAGCAACTTCATCAATCACTACAGTCGGATGGGTAAATAATTGTTGTTGTTGGTAGTTATCAGAAAAAGTTTTGATTAGTTTTATCTTGATAACACCATTTTGACAAGTAAAACCTAAAATTTCTCCCATAACGTTAGAAATTTTTTGAGAACCTTTCCAACTTCTATCGCTTTCTCGACTTGATACTATAATGATGACTAAATTATTTACTTCTTGGGGCGATTCTAAACCATGATTAAAAGTAAACTTTTTAGGAAGCACTGAATATAGGGAACTAAAAACATTAGGTAATTTATATTTTAAATTCCTAATATCTATACCTTGAGAATTAGAACGATGTTCCTCATTTAATAAATGAGATAATACTTTAGATAAAGAGACAATAAACTTTTCTATAGTCGTATTGTCTTCTTTATTATGTAAATGTAATCGTAAAATCGGGATAAATAATTTGGGTTTTTCAGGTAAAAATACTTTTAAGCTTATATATACTAATAAAGAAAAACTAAAATTATAAATGAATAATTGTTGAGAATCTAATTGATTGTCTTCTAATCTGTATGGGAATAATATTAACTTACGGTGCTTTAAGCTTTGATTATAAACATCCTGACACTTCTTATCTTGAAACGGTAAAAACAATACAGGTAAAGCACGAATATTTGTGATATCGTACTCCATATTAAAACTTTGACATTCATCAGAAGAAGCATAATGAATGTCATTAATAGTGATTTTAGCAGGGAGAGAGCAAAGGGTATTTATTTTAGTACTCGCTTCACCAATAGATATATATTTCAGAAGTTGTTTTGGATTACCCCTCAAAACAGATTTAAAAAATGTATTTTGATTAAATATCTCCTCAATATCCTTTTCCAGGATACTTTTACCCACAGAAAGATGTAAAGGATATTCTCTAGTAGGGAAATTTCGTTTTGATTTAATTAGATTGGTTAAAGATTGTTTGAGTATTGTAATTTTATTTTGAATATCATACTTTTCAAAACCCTTGAGCATTCCTCTAAAAAGATTCCGTTTTGCTTCATCATCATCACCTTTGAGAATTGGTATTACCTTTTGATCAAATACCGGAATTGGGTTATATTCTAATTCAGGGTTTTGATTACTAACATCCGTTGATGAATTCGGACGATAGGCAAACATCAGATAATATAAAAAAACGATTCTTAAAATTTTGCTCGCAAAAGATTTTTGTTGCAACTCATCATTTAATTCATCTTGATGTTCCTTACTATCTGGATTAAGTAAATTGAGATAATATTCAAATACATTTCTACCACCATAAGCCTGTACTTTCCCATCAAACTTGAGTTTCAAACCAAAAATAAACTGAATTTCTCCCTTCTCTTCGTCTTTTGTCTCTCCTAAATAACCTTCTACCTTGGGAATAATCGGTAAACTATCAAAAGCTTCACCACGGGAAAAAATATCTCGATAATTTAAAGAAACTCCTGCATAACTTACTAAATAATCACCATCTGCTTTATTAATATTGTTGATATATTCATCTACTAAACGCAAACGTCTGATAGTATCTTGTAAATAAACCACAGCTTGAGCATTATTACTACCAGTATCTACATTCAAATTCTCATGCAGAAACTCCAAATAATTTATTTGTGCTTGTTTTTTGAGTTTTCCTAAAGTTTCTCTATCGATAATTTGTTTAAGTTTATAAAAATCCGATTCTAACTTATCTTTATCTTGATACAAATCATCCAGAATATAACTCAAATCTTCCCGCTCAGCTTCACTTTTATCACCAAATTCAGCTTTGATATACTTCTCTAAACCCGCTCTTAACTGCTCGTCAAATTCTTTAGTTTTTTGTACGCTGATAGTTAACTTGTGAAATCGTAAAAGTTCTTTGCCTTTTTCATTCTTCCCTAATACAGTTAAACGCTGCTTTTGCAAATTATTATAACTACCAAAAGCATAACTAAAATCTAAACTAGAACTATTGCCCTTAAATCTCTGTAAATCTGTAGTTAAATCCTCTATAAACTGCTGAATTGATAATGAATGCTGCTCAACTTGAAATGCTAATAAATCTTCTAAACAATCCTTAATTTCCCTAATTTGTACAGGAAACTGTTCTGCAAAACCAGGACTAAAATTCACCGTAGCAGTTTTCGCACTGTTACTAGAAGCACCTAAAGGACTATTTATTGCTAAAATAGCAACCTGATTCGCAACATGATTGATATTAATTAATAACCTTTGTTTACAGGTCGATATTTTAAATATATTCTCATGCTGTGGATTTCTCAACACTTGTAAAATTTTATCTAATAAGTCGCTGTAATCTACATAAACTAACTCATTATTCCCCGATTGTAGAATATTCACCCCGGTAGCTCCTACTTATTTCAACATCACAAACAGTAACTACTTAATAAGTAATCTTTATCTCTACTCAGACGCTACCGCAATTTAACGTAGAATAAATATTAATATTGCTACTTGAGATCAACTTGAAGCTAGAAATTTTTGATTACAAATGCTTAGACTGCATTTAGCTTAGTTAATATTAGTCCAAAAACTCTGCGTCCCTCCGCGCTTAACTTTGCGTGACTCTGCGTTTAAAAATATATACTTCATTAATTCCTATCAAACTTAATTAAACCCCCACCAAAACCTTTTCCAATAATCCCTCAAACAACTTCAACCCATCAGTACTACCCAACATCGCATCAGCAGCCCTCTCCGGATGTGGCATCATTCCCAACACATTACCTTGACGATTGCAAATACCTGCAATATCTCTTAACGAACCATTGGGATTATCACCGTAGCGAAATACAACTTGATGATTATCTTCCAACTCAGCCAAAGTCTTCTGATCCGCGTAATATCTTCCTTCCCCATGGGCTACAGGTAAAACGATGTTTTCGTCGCTTTGATAACCTTGTGTCCAGGGTAAATCGTTACGTTCAACCTTTAGCGCAACTCGATCGCAGATAAAATGTAAATCTCGATTTCTAATCAACGCACCCGGTAACAACCCAGCTTCAGTTAATACCTGAAAACCATTACAGATACCCAAGACAAACTTACCCTTATGTGCTTCCTCGATTACAGAAGACATCACCGGAGAAAACCGAGCAATCGCACCACAACGAAGATAATCCCCATAGCTAAAACCACCCGGTAAAATTATCACATCAACATCAGAAATATCAGTATCTTGATGCCAAACCATACGAGTTGGTTGATTAAGAATATCTCGCGTTACGTAAACAACATCGCGATCGCAATTAGAACCAGGAAAAACAACAATACCAAATTTCATGATTGTTAAAATAGGTCAAAGGTCAAAGGTTAAAGGTTAAAGGTTGGTAATCAATAACTGTCAACTGCCCACTGTCAACTAACTCCTAATTTTTAATCCAAAATTCTTAGACTGCTCCAATAACCGACTCTACCTCAGTCAAATCGAAGCGGTAATTTTCAATAGTGGGATTTGCGAGCATTTTGTCGCATATTTTATCTAAGTCTTGACGGGCTGCATTTTCCGAATCAGAGGTAATGGTTAATTCGATGTATTTCCCAATCCGTACTTGTTCAACGTTGTTGTATTCCATCTGCTTTAGCCCGGATTGGACTGCTACACCTGCGGGATCTAAAACTGAAGGACGAAGAGTTACAAAAATTTTAGCTTGATATTTAATTGACATTTAATCTTACCCCAATGCTGCTCTGGGTATACTATATCTTTCTAAGGTCACTAAATGTAAATGATATTCTCAAATGATTGAAGTAAATTAAAAAGTAGCCATGGTAATAGAAATTATTTCTTACTGTTATTTAAATAGTTATATTTTATGAAACCCATACGTACCCGCAGCCAAGAGCGGATTTTAACCCTGCTCAAAACCAGTAAACAAAGCATTTCCGCCCAAAATATTTATGTGCAACTGCGTAATAGCAATCAAAGTATGGGTTTAGCTACAGTTTATCGTTCTTTGGAAGCCCTAAAACTCGAAGGCTTAGTACAAGTAAGAACTTTATCTAATGGTGAAGCCCTATACAGTTTAGCGCAACAGGACAAACATCATTTAACCTGCTTGCAATGCGGTAGGTCAATTCCGATCAACCAGTGTCCAGTACATCAACTAGAAACCGAATTAGAAAGCAAGCAAAATTTCAAAATCTTTTATCACACTCTAGAATTCTTCGGCTTATGTGAAAAATGCCAAGCACAGCAAGCTTGTTGACAGTTGACAGTTGACAGTTAGGAGTTAGGAGTTAGGAATTAGGAGTTAGAAGTAAGAAATTATTACCC
>NZ_JADEWL010000310.1 GCF_015207665.1 Plectonema cf. radiosum LEGE 06105 | reverse complement strand
TTACCATATCATCGGCATAGCGGATAGCAGATTGTACGTAGTATCCACTTGTGCTTTTGTATGATGTTAATTCTTCAATCCCATTTAATGCAATATTTGCTAAAAGTGGACTCACCACGCCGCCCTGTGGTGTTCCTTGCTCTGGGAATTCTGGGTTTGTGCCAGCCTTAAGGCATCTGAATATACCTTGTTTTAGTTCCCTTGGTGCAATTAACTTGTCCATTATGGCGTTATGGTTTATACGGTCAAAACACTTTTCTATATCGATTTCAAGTATCCTTTTATTGATGCCGTTACAGCTCGAATTTAGTTTGTTGTACAGGAGTCTTTGGGCATCATGTGCGCTTCTGCCTGTTCTGAAACCGTAACTCTGGGCGTGAAAAGTTGCTTCGTGTGCTGGGTCGAGAGCATATTTGGCTATACATTGCCATGCTCTATCGGCGATAGTAGGTACCTTAAGAATTCTGGTAAAACCATTTTTCTTAGGTATTGGTATCTCCCTCAAGCGGTTGTGATACCAGTTGGTAGTCCCATGTTTTAGTAATAATTCGAGATTGAATCTTTCCTTAAACGTGAGAGCCGTTTTACCATCAATGCCAGCAGTCCGTTTTCCGTTGTTTAGCTGTGTAACCTGACGAATTGCCAAGAATCTAGCCGCACGGGAGCGAAGAATAAGTTTTTGCAGTGACCTAGCTTTGCGCTTGTTACCTGCTCTAACAGCTTTAAACACTCGCTTTTGTAAGCGGAAGAGGTTTCTCCTGAAGCTATTCCAGGGTATTGACTTCCAAGATTCACTAGTAATTTGATTACTGTGCCTAATCATGCTCTACTCCGAGGTCGCGTTTATCTTTCATCCCGTAGGCAGTTGTTCGCCTACATCCTACCCGTGTGAAGGGCTTGTATGCTTGACCATCTACCGGGGTTTTCGACCTTTCCCCAGACCTTACACACGTTTTTACTCGTTCCATAACTCAGATTGTTTTGATGGTTTAGGGCAGTCCACTTTGCCTATTTCCTTCTCAGGGTTTACAGCTATCTGCGAAAAAATGCTGTGAGAATATGTAGGAAATGAAGTCTACATTTTGTGTTCAGGTTGTAGCTCGCGCATTAGACACTTTTTTAGGACTTGTTTACCCATGCCATCTCCCCATTAACGCCAGTGTTGTTACCTGCTTGTTTTGCAACTGATTGCGTCCTGTTACCAGCTTCACTCTGCGGTTTTATCAAGTTCACGCTCGGTGTGGTCAGGTAGGGAGTCAACTAACCCTTAAGTGGTGGGACTCAAGGCTTCGCCTCGGCTTACGCCTATCACCCACATCCGAGAAACAGTTATATAACCTTTTAATCAGTTATACCTAACTTATACCCCTTCTGTTTAGGAAGGCTCCTAGTTAGAACGAGCCGCAC
>NZ_JADEWL010000147.1 GCF_015207665.1 Plectonema cf. radiosum LEGE 06105 | reverse complement strand
GATGGGGGGATGGGGAGATGGGGAGAGAAAATTCTTAATTCCTAACTCCTAACTCCTAACTCCTAACTCCTAACTCCTAACTCCTAATTACTTTTAATATCGTTAGTTCAGTTACAGTTCTTATGGGTGTAAGTGAGCTTGAATATGAATAAACCTTTTGTGAGCGCAGCTTTTCGTAGTAATTTTGCTGCTTTTATATGAAACCCAGAATTATTGTCTGTAATTTAGGACGCACTGGATATAAAATCTTTCGTTTGCTCAGACAGCAGGGAGCGTTAGTTGTTGGTATTCATCATCAAACCATTTCCGGTGAAAGAGCGGGAGATGTGATTGTAGGAGATTTACAGGCAGCTAGTACCCTTAAAGCAGCAGGGATTCAACAAGCAGATACTTTAGTTATCGCTGGAGGTGATGATGCATTAAACTTGTGGATTATGATGCAAGCGCGGGTGCTTAATCCCCGCATTCGGATAATCAACCGCTTTTTTAACACTAGTTTAGGCGAACGTTTAGATTACACTTTACCAGACCATTTGAGTATGAGTGTTGCAGGATTAGCAGCACCCGTATTCAGTTTTGCAGCATTAGGAAATAAAGCTATTGGACAAATAAAATTATTTAAACAAACTTGGCCCATACACGAAGAATATATTCATTCCTTCCACCCGTGGAACGGTCGTAAAATCAATGAATTATGGGAAGATCGATCGCGAATGCTAATTTATTATTTACCCGTAGAAGGTGATTTAGATTTAGTATCCGCAGTCATGTCTGGACACGAACTTCAAAAAGGCGATCGCCTAATTGTCGGTACTCAACCCCAAGTCCGTACAACTCGTAAATCATTGATTGCAAAACTGCTGAAAGTTATAACTAACTTACGTCAATTCAGACATCACGCTCAATCAGTGTTGGTAGGAGCGATGTTGTTAATGATGATTATTTCACTAGCAACTCTTACTTATATATCTACCGAACTGAATATGTCTGTGGTGGATGCTTTATATTTTTCTGTAGGTATGATTACGGGGGCAGGTGGTAACGAAGAAGTAGTAGAGCAAGCTCCTGATAGCATTAAGATATTCACCATTATCATGATGTTAATTGGAGCAGCGATATTTGGTATTTGGTATGCTTTGCTCAACGATTTTGTATTAGGAACTCGTTTTAAACAATTTTGGGATGCAGCAAGAGTACCCAGACGCAATCACTATATTGTCTGTGGCTTGGGTGGAATTGGCATCAAAATTGTCCAGCAACTTCATAACAGTGGACAAGAGGTTGTAGTAATTGAACCTAATAGCAATGGTAAATTTGTCAATACCGCTCGCAGTTTGGGTATTCCGACAATTCATGCTGATGCGAGCTTTCGAGAGACTCTCAAGTCTTGCAATGTAGCGAATGCAGCCGCTTTAATTGCCGTTACCGGCAACGATGCAACCAACATCGAAATTGCCCTCAAAGCCAAAGGATTATCACCAAAGATTCACGTAGTAGTAAATTATGCCGACCCCGACTTTGCTCGTATGGCACAGGAAGTATTCGATTTTGAAGCAGTCTTAAGTCCCGCAGAGCTTGCAGCACCTGCTTTTGCCGCCGCAGCCTTGGGTGGTAGAATTCTTGGCAATGGCATCACAGCCGATAGCTTATGGGTAGCTTTTGCGACAATAATTACACCGAATCATCCCTTTTGCGGTCAAAAAGTCAAAGAAGCAGCCATGTCTGCCGATTTTGTGCCTTTATATGTAGAAACCAATTCTCAAACTATTCACGGTTGGGAATTACTTGAAACCTGTCTCAGTGGTGGGGATATGCTATATCTAACAATGCCCGCAACCCGCTTGTATCAATTGTGGCGCTATACTCCGAAGATTAATGCTGTTAGTTATTGATTAGCAGTTGACAGTGGACAATTACCAATTACCAATTACCCATTACCCATTACCAACTTTTAACTTTTCTATCTCTTCGACTACACAAAGAAAATATTGCGGAATATTAAGGCGATCGCAAACTACGGAAATATTAGTTTTTACTTGTACTAACTGGCCATTTTTATGAATCAGTTGTTTTTGTATTGAGTTAGTATGTGTTTTATTATTCAGAATATTAAACATCAACTCAGTGAAAGAATTTAAATTATCCAAGTCTGTAATATCTTGCCAAGTTAAATCTAATAATTCTGACTCGCTATAACCAGTAATTTCGCAAAAACGGGGGTTAACCTCGATAAATTCCCCGGATAGTTTAATTTGATAAATTCCCACTGCTGCTTGCTCGAAAATAGCACAAAAACGTGCTTCACTTTCCCGTAAAGCATCTTCCGTCCATTTGCGTAGGGAAATATCTTCGACTACACCAAGAAAATAATCGGGTATCCCTTGTTCATTACGTACTAATGAGACACTAATATTAACCCATTGCTCTCGATTATATTTATTCGACTTACGAATAAATCGTTTTTCTAAAGAGTAGTTAGAAATCTCGTTACTAAATAGCTGTCGCAGATGCATTAATTCGGCTTCAATATCATCTTGATGAGTAATACTTTGCCAACTTATCTGTTTTAAAAATGATTCTTTATAACCTAACATCTCACAAAATCGCGAGTTGACTTGCATAAATTCACCGTAGAGGGAAACCTGATAGATTCCCACAGCAGCTTGTTCGTAAACAGCACGAAAACGGGCTTCACTTTCTGTTAAAGCTTGCTCTGCTGTTTTGCGTTGAGTAATATCCCGCGCTACCCACAAAACGGTTTTTTCAGAAATAGGAGAAATGCTAGCGCTAAACCAAAATTGATATTCTTCCTCTTGTAAAAGATAATCAAAATGTACGGTTTTTTGTGTATCTAAAGCCTGTTGAACTTGTTTTAAGTAAATTTTAAGGGTTTCTTCCTGAAAAAAAAGTTCCGCAGTTTGATTAATTAATTTGTTATTATTAACATCCTTATCCCTCGCGCAAGTTGGTAAAATTTCTACGTAAGACAAATTATTCTCTTGAATGCTTACCATTAAAATAATGTCTTGTATCGCCTCAATAATACCACGTAACTTAGCTTCAGAAGTACTTAATTTTTCTTCAAGTAATTTGCGATAGCGAATTTCTTTTTGCAATTCTTGATTTAATTTTTGATTATCGCTAGCGGCTGAAGAGTTTTCAGAGTTTTGCATAAATAAAAAGTTTCCATAAAATTATTGATAGTGACAAAATGTATTTCATCAGCAGCGTATATTTTGATTTATCCCACCAACAAGGAAGTTTCAAAACCACAAGTAGAAATATGTACTGCTATTAAATAATAATTACACCGGCTTTTATCTAATTACAAGTCGTATTTAAAACACAATACGGTTATTTCAAGAAGTCGGGTTTTTAAGATAAATATCTGTAATATCCTTACAATTCTCATAAAAAATCGACTTCTAACTCTTAACTCAAAACTCCTAACTCCTCATTTTTCTCCTAGCTTGCAAAATATAATCAGATAGTTCGCAAAAACCTTCACCTTCTTTCTTTTGGGTTATATAAGCTGGTTTATGCTGTAATTGATCAATATATTCCAACACATTAGCAACACCTACGGATACAGCAAAATAATTGCGATCAAACAAACTTTCAT
The DNA here is from genome assembly GCF_015207665.1 of Plectonema cf. radiosum LEGE 06105. Taxonomy (GTDB): domain Bacteria; phylum Cyanobacteriota; class Cyanobacteriia; order Cyanobacteriales; family Nostocaceae; genus Rivularia; species Rivularia radiosa_A. The sequence goes on along the minus strand of NZ_JADEWL010000147.1, from coordinate 12,674 downwards.
CATTAGGGCTATCCCCGACAGTAACAACTTGATCCGAGACATATTCCCCAAAATATTCTCGCAGCACTTGCGATAAACCTACAGCCTTATCTTGTCCCAAAGGTTTAATATGGCACTGAACATTACTATAAGTGAATCCCCAAGCTAATTCCTGACATTGATGCTGCATCGTTTGTAATGAAGTGTTATCTAAACCTGTAATATCAAAAGTCCAATCAGTAATCCGAAAACGATTATCGGATGATTCTTTAATTTGAGGAAAATTAAGCTTTAATTTCTCAAAAACAGTTGCTAAATTTCTTCGATGCTCGTCTAAGTCTGATATCGGTGTAATAGAAACCGCTTGTTTACTTATATATGAATAAAATAAACCTCCATTTTCTGCGATCGCCCCTACTACTGGTAAATAATATGCCAAACCGCTAACCCAACCAGCGGAACGTCCAGTAACAATTATGACTTTGATATTAGCTGCTGCTAAATCTTGCAAAGCTTGTAGCAGTGCGGGAGTGAATTTTCCCTCTGTAGTTAAAGTGCCATCCATATCCGTAGCCACAAGCCGGATTTTGGAAAAGCAGTCATGGGAAGGTTGAGGAAGAGATAAACAGGACATTTAGATCAGAATGCTTGAGTTAAAAAAGGCAAAGATGATTTTGAATTAATTTTGAATTAATTTTGAATTATTTTTGAAAGTTTGCAAACTTTGCGGAGAAATTTGCCAAGAAAATATAATCATATCGCAAAATACATCTGCAAATTTGGGCATCCTAGCAATTAGGAGTCCAATTTTGATTGTGCTTATTATGCCAACTTTAATCTTTTTTGCTCAATCCGATCCAGCAACAACCACAAACACATCTCAAACAGTACTTCTATCTAGGGATACTCTAGATAATCAATCACCTTCATTGCCAATTATCGTATCAGGAGGACTTACCTTAATGGTAATTGCTTTGATCATCTACGGCAAAATCAAAATCAGTAAACTAGAAAAAAAACTTCGGTTTGAAAAATTCCGCACACGAGAGTTAGAAAAAAAGCTGAAGCTATCTCTCCAAACAATTCGTAAAATGGAAACAAACCCCGATTTGATTAACTCACGGGAATTCAATCTCGATTATTTACGAATGCGGATGGAAGAAGAAGTCTTCCACTTCGCCATTGTTAATCAGATCAAAATTAAAATCAAAGATAAAATTACTCAAGCACTACGTCCAAACCACGCTCAACAAGGAGTTGTCGGAATCGCTAGTAGCGCGGCAAGACAGGTAGATGAAACTTTTGATGTAGAATATGAAACTGGATCTACCACAAATAATGGGAAACGAGTACTGTTTCGTATTCAAATTAGATTAATGAAATTGCCTACACAAGCGACTTCAGCTACTATCAGCCAATTAATTGATTGTGTAGAAACTTACCTAAGTCCCGCAGAAGACCACGATACTTGGCAACCTACAATTCAAGGTAGAATTGCTTTTATGCATTGGGATCAAAAAGCCAAACCTACACCTTTATTAGTATTAGAGCAATCTAATGAAGGAGTTAACGTAACTTTTCGTACTAGTCGTCCCGGCAATATTACATAATTATTAGTTATCAGTTATCAGTTAACACTCAATTTTAGATTTATGATTTAGACTTTTAGATTAACTATTAGCATCAATTTAGGAGCATAAATTTATAAAATTGACATCTTTCCCGTCCAAAATCTAAAATCTAAAATTCCTTTAGCTATTAAATGTTAGCTGTTCGCTATTTAAAATACCATCTTCCATATTAATAATCCGGTCTGCAATATCTAAAATACGACTATCATGAGTTACTAACAAAATAGAAGTTCCTTGTTCTTTAGCAAGGTGCTGCATTATTTCTACAACATCCCTTCCAGATTGTTTATCCAAAGCTGCTGTAGGTTCATCAGCTAATACTAATGGAGGATTATTTACCAAAGCACGAGCAATAGCTACTCTTTGTTTTTGACCTCCAGAAAGATTATCAGGAAAATAATCAATTCGATTTGCTAAACCCACCGACCTTAAAATATCTTCGGATTTAGCAATAGCTTCTCTTTGAGAAATAAACTTATTTAATTCTGCTGCGATTTGTACGTTTTGTCTAGCAGTTAAAAATTCTAGTAAATTATGTGCTTGAAAAATATAACCGATATTTCGTCGCGTGCTGACCAATTTTTTCGGACTAGCTCGATAAAGTTCTTCTCCCAAAAACTTTAGACTTCCTTCTTGTACCGAACGTAAACCACCGATTAGGCTAAGTAAAGTTGTCTTACCCGAACCAGAAGGTCCCGTCATAATAACTATTTCACCTGGATAAATATCCAGATTTATATCATACAAAATCTGTTTTTTTAGCGAACTTTTTCCATAGTAGTGATTGAGATACTGAATTGAGATAACAGGTTCTTTTTTCATCATAAATGTGTTAATGGATAGTTGTTGGTTGATGCTTGATGGTTGATAGTTGATAGTTGTTGGTTGATGCTTGATGGTTGATAGCTGATAACTGATAACTGATTAAAAAATATCTGCGGGGTCGGCTGATTTCAATTTTTTGACGGCAATTATACCCGAAATAAAACACATTAAAATAGTTAAAATTAGTACCATAATGGCTCTACTACTACTCATAAAAACTGGTAAAAGAGTAGCGGTTCTTGCTTGTTTGTATAGAAATAAAGCAAAAGCTAATCCGGGTAAATATCCCAATACAGCCAAAATCAAAGCTTCTTGAAGAATTACAACTAAAAAATAATTATGTGAATATCCAATTGCTTTGAGAGTAGCATATTCAACTAAATGGTCTGAAACTTCCGTATAAAGTATTTGATAAACAATCACAGTTCCCACAATAAAACCCATGATTGTTCCCAAAGTAAAAATAAAACCAATAGCCGTACTACTAGCCCAAAAGTTTCTTTCAAAATTAACAAATTCTTCCTTAGTGAAAACTTTAACATCAGTATTTAAATAGCTTTTCAATTGTTCAGCAACAAGCTTTGGATCTGAACCGGGCTTGAGTTTAACTAAACCAATATCAATTAATCCTGGCTGACGATTTAGAAAAATTCTCAGAAAATTAATATCGCTAGTGATTAAATTACCATCTGCTCCAAATGAAGCACCTAAAGTAAATAATCCTCCCACTTTAACTAATTTTCTTCTAACTTCTGCCGTCACCTCATCACCTTGTTCAAATTGAGTTGCAATTGGTCCATACTCTTGTCGAGAAGAACGGTCATATAACACTACATTTGGTAATTGAATTTTATCTAAATTTTCTTGAACACCAGGAAGTTCAAATACATTCTGTTGTGGATTCATTCCGATGACTAAAAGATTTCGAGGAATACCAGTTTGTGGATTTTTCCAACTTGTGTAGTCTACATATATTGGGTGTACTGACTCCACAGACTTTAAATCTAGAGCTTGGTAAAGCCGGTTTTGAGAGAAGGTTTTCATCGACAATAAAGCACTTGACTGACTATTAATTAAAACTATTTCTCCTTGCAAACTATGATGAAAACGAACGTTACTGTAATACAAAGAATCGCGAAAACCAAGCTGCATAAACATCAAAACATCAGCAAAAGCAATTCCTGCTAATGCTACTGCTAAACGAGAAGCTTCGCGCTTAAGTTGTAACCACGCTAGAGGTAATTTTCCCATACTAAAAAGTTGACCTTTGACCTTTAACCTTTGACCTTTGACCTTTAACCTTTGATCTTTAACCTTTAAATCTGAATAGTCGCAATCACTTTCGCATTGGTTAAACCTGCTACTCTCTCTGAATCTTGTTCGGATAGAGAAATCTTGACTTCCACAACTCTGGCATCTACATCTGCTGCTGGGTCGTTGTTTAGTACATCTTTTTTGCCTATTTTTCTCCCAATTTCAGACACAGTTCCCTGTAGTTGTCCGCTAAATGCTCCATTGTCACTGACTATGGAAGCTAGCTGTCCAAGACGCACTCTACCAATACCCGCTTCAGGAACTTCAGCCACAACAATCATTTCATCGGTACGCCCAATTTCAGCAATACCCTCAGCACTCATCGTTTCTCCTGCTTGGGTATGTATTTCTAAAATTTCTCCTGCAATTGGTGCAATGACATAACTCAACTTCATATCCGCTTCCGCTTTTCTCATTTGCGCGATCGCGTTACCAACTTGAGCTTGTGCCATTTGAGCGTTGCTAGGACGAATTTCTTCAAGTCGATCTAGATTTGCTTTCTGTTCTTCTATTTGTCTTTGTAAAGTTGTGATGGTTTTATTTTGATTTGCTGCTGCTTCTACAAGCTGTTGTCGCAGTACTTCTATAGTTTTTCCTCTATCTGCTGTCGCTTGAGCAAGCTGCTCTCGTAAACTGGCTATTGCTTGTCTGCGGCTAGCTTGACTTTCTATTAATTGCTGAGTTGCAGTTTGTGCGGTAAGTTGTCTTCTATCGCGTTCTTGTTGAGAAATGGCACCTTGTCTATACAATTGTTCGTAACGTTGGGCATCAACTTGAGCATTTTTAGCTTCCGCTTGCACCCTCGCTACCGTTGCTCTGAGAGAATCTTGTTGTCCTTCTAATTCCACAGATAAACGATTTACTGTTGCTTGTTGAGAAATAGTTTCTCCACGCAATTGCTCTTGTAAGCGAGCAATTGTTGCATCATTAGCCTTTTGTTCACCATTTAATTGTGCTTGCAAGCGAGCGATAATCGCTTTCTGAGCTTGAATTTCTCGTGGTGAACCCACCTTCACAATAGTTAGATTCGCACGGCTTTCTTGAATTCGGGCTTTTGCTTGTTCTACCGCAGCTTGACTACCTGCAAAACTATCTAAAACTGCAATAACTTGACCTTTCCTGACTTTTTGCCCTTCTTTGACCAACATTTGATCTACCCGTGACGTACCTTGTATCCCTGTTGGTGCAGACAGTTTAATCACTTCTCCTTGAGGTTGCAAACGTCCGATTGCATTGACGCTATTTACTACTGGTGCGGCTGGTACTTGTGTATTAGCCTTTTCTAATTGTTCCATTCTGGCTTTAGTTAGTACCCCAGCAGTAATCGCTAACGGTACTGCTGCTGCAATACCCCACCACAATATCGATTTACCAGGTGGGCGCTCTCTTGGTACTGGTTTCTCACTCACCCTTGACATAATATCTTGTTGCTCCATACTTTTAATTTTGCTGAGGGAAAATAATGGTAATAATTAATTCCATCTCCAGCATTGAAGTTGTTAAAAATAATCAATGATTCGCTAACAATAAATCAAAAAAATCGGTAATTTTAAAAAACAACTAATCTTACATATGCTATGTATTTGCTGTTTATTTAATCACAAATCGTAATAACTGTTAAATTGCATGATGAAATTATCCTAGTTAGCTGATAGCTAAAATTATCAAATGTGAAATTTTATATTGATATTTTTCTAACCTTTTTTTTGTGTTAAATGACAATGTTTGAGAAAAATTTTCCAGATTAAAGTAGAAAATCTTCCAAATCAGCAATATTATCTATTACAGCAATAATAAAGTAATCAAACTAATCTTGATCTAAATCTAGAACTTATGATTCATGAATAGTAATATTTGCCTAAAAATAATCATTCAAAATAAATTCAATAAGTATTACTGGATATTGACTTCTTATACTTCGCACACCTAATTTTTTAATTTTCTATAACTATATTTTATTTAAGCTAAATAAATTCTACATTCGTAGCCTAAATTAAAAGGTAACAGAATCTACAGATGAGTAATACTATTTCGATACCTAAATAACTTGATTCTAAATGCTTCCAATTAAATATAAAACCTAAAACCGGCTTTTCAATCCTTTCTTAATAAGGAAAGGGAAGCCGGACACAGAGTAAGGTTTTAAATGTATTAGTTATAAATATTTATGACATAAAAAACCCGATTTGTTCAAAAAACCGGGTTTGTGGAATTATCAGAAACAATTTAGGAAGGAACATCAAATAAAACAGTTGTCATATAATATTCAGCCCAATCCGAACCAAAAGCTTTTTCTAAAACGCGACGAGTTTTATCATTTTGCTGTTGTTTAGTACAGTAATTTAATTGTCTTTCAAGCAGTTTACTTGCTGTTTCCGATGAAACTGTTTTGGCATTAACAGCATTTTGACAATGAATTTCTAAAAAGTTTTCTACCCGTAAAAGAAACATTTGTTCTTCTTCAAAAGAACCAGGACGGACAAAAATGCAAAACTCAGAAAAAATGTCTCCCCATTCAGGTAAATCGCGGGGTTGAGAGAAATTCAGTGTGGGTAACGCACCGAGAGCAGTATTGTAAGTAGATGGCAAAGTACCATTCATATTCAGCGGAGACAAATCGGCGATCGCCGCACTAATTTGACCCCTACCCCCTACCAAATCGCAACCAAACATCGGTAAGTCATATTCCGGACGAGGAAACATCACGCAATGCAAAATATCCAGCATTTGACCAACTTTTGCCAGTTCCATATGCAGCTTGCGAAACTGAGTCGTTTGATAACAGCGATTTTCAATTGTGAGTTTTTCACCTTCTAACTTACCTTCCACATACCCCAACTCAGCAGGTAAATGATAAGCAGATAAATCCAAATGTTGATGCCAAACTTTTTCAATACAATCAGCTAACCGATGAATTAGGGGATGTTGTTGCTCGCGTAGCGAAGAATTAGTTACGGACGACATATTAGAACCAACAAATGTTATCTAATAGTCAGTTTATCGCGATCGCACTCAAGGGCGGTTTATCAGTTATCAATAAATAATTAACGACCAAGCTCTCCGAACACAGACAATCTTTGCGACTCAAACAACTATATTGAAGCGTTTTGGTGCAGCAACTTATTATACTGCGTTTAAATAAAATAGATGACCATCTTTCAAGGAGCATCAAAGTCAGCAAGCGATGTCTTAAGACATATGCGAACTTCTTGCCAATCCCGCTCTGATAAGTGACCAATCAAAACTGGATTCGCCGATTGGGGAAGAGTTACTATAAAACAACGAAATGCAGAACTAACTCTTAAACCTGCTGTTTCCCAATCCTGAAGCACGTAGTCAGTTACTCCAAGTCCAGTTGTTTGGCTAGTTATAAGGGCAACAATTATATCTGGACGGTTTGTGTGATAGGTAGCTGACGATAAAACAAGAGCCGGACGGTGTTTAATACTAGTAACACCCGGAAAATCCACTGTTACAACATCACCAGCATCAAACATTACTCAACGGTTTCCTCATCTTCAGGAAATAATGTGGCTGCGTATTGCAATGAGAAATTATTAAGATCGATTATATCTCGATCTGTCCAGCGATCGCTTCGATCAATAACAGATGAATCTTGCTCAACTAATTCATTCAAAATAAGAGTTGCTAACCGTAAGCGTTCTGTTGGTGGAAGGGTACGAACGACTTGAATATAGACGGATTGTGCAGAAGTTGGCATCATACAAAATTATCTGAATTTTTATCTCCCAAGTGTAACACTTACGTCATTTATACCTTCCTTGTTCATTGAGATTTTAGACTGATACCCTAAGAACTGACCAAAAATAGTTGACAAAAACCTTAAGTATATAACTAGCTTTGTATTATAATGATACACAGTAAAAATACTTGAGTGACAGGGAGTACAAGGAATGTGATATTTATACTTCCGTACACAACCGTGGTAATAAATCTTTTCTCTAACGAGAAGGCTTACGCCGGGAGTAGACCTTTGGATTGATAATTTACGTATGTAATTAGCCTGTGACGATTCTTATGACTTGTCATAATATAAGAATCCACCATGATTTAATAATATATGCAAGTTAAAGATTTAACGGTTGAAGAACTTAAGCTTCTGATCCAAGAAACTGTTGCCGAAACGCTTCATACTCTGTTAAGTGATCCTGACGAGGGAAAACAACTAAAACCACAAGTAAAGCAACAACTACTCGACTCTCTGGAGAGAACCCAGGCTGGAGAACGGGGAATTCCAGCTTCTGAAGTGGCAAAAAAACTCGGACTGGCTTGGTGATGGGTTACAACGTTGAATTTACACCAACAGGCATTGATAGTTTGGAAGGACTTTCACCAACTATTCAAGAGCGTATCCTGCGTAAAATTCGTTGGTTGTCAGAAAACTTTGACGATATAACCCCTCAAGCTTTAGGTGCCGATTTGAGTAATCTTTTCAAACTCAGAGTTGGTGATTACCGAGTTATCTATTCCTTCGATGCCGAAGCGCAAATTATGACAATTCATAAAGCTGGACATCGTAGAGATGTTTACGATTAAAAGAATTGATCGCTTCCTCCTAAACCGCTGCTTCCGATTCTTTAACTTTCGCTTTCAGCGCATCTGGATCGACGGATTTTAATTCTCCATGATTAAGAGTCCAACAACTATCGGCAATTGGTAATAAATCTCCTGCATCGTGAGTAACTACCAACAAAGTCCAGTGTTCTTTTAATTTTGCTAATAAATTTACCAGTTGACGACGCATCGACCAGTCTAAACCTGCTGTAGGCTCATCTAATAATAATAAATTTGGTTGACGAATTAGCTGTACTGCCAAAGCCAAACGTCTCTGTTGTCCACCGCTTAAAGCATAGGGTGCGGTTGAAAAAGGTAAATGTTCTAATCCCACTTCGCTTAATGCGTTTCTAACTCGTTCTACTCCTAATTCCGGATGCCCTAAACGTAACTCTTCTAAAATCGTACCACCGCAAAAATGACGCTCTGGGAATTGAAACACCAAACCAGCTAATTGCTGCATTTCCTCGGCTAATAGCTCTTGTTCTCGCCAAAATAGCGAACCCGATGTCGGTTCTGCTAACCCAGACAAAATTTCCAATAACGTACTTTTTCCAGAACCACTCGGTCCGATAATTAAACCTAGTTGTTGGGGGGCTAAATCTAAATTAATTGATTTGAGAATCGAATTTTGACTAGCTGTTGGATGATAAACTAAATTTCTGAGATGAAGCATTTGTTAATTTTACTGAAAATCAGCCATTAATTAAATACACAATTAAATACACAATTAAATACAAGCTTTGCTAAAGACAAGCTTCTGAAAAATCCTCAAATCACAAAGGCAACAAATATTATTTACCGATACACCATTTAATCAGCGACTTGATTAATTTTCCTAGACAAGTTCCCTAATCCCTAATATTAATATTAGTAACAAAAAAGCCTGGGAACCGCTTCAAATTTCTCCAGTCAAATTATTTATCAAAATTTCTAAAATTTGTATATGAATCTACAAGGGATATGAATAAACTATTTAAGTAATTATAAGTAAGATATTAAACTCATTCAACAGTATTAATTCTGAAGTAAAATGACTAAAAAATTTTCTATTTCCAGAGCAACTACCTCCAAAAAACTTGTACACTTCGCTAAAGCTGCTTTTACAAGCGTCATAGCATTAAGTGTATTTATAAATCCAACTATAGCCGCAGATCCCTTTCCTCGCAGTCAACCGCGTGATATTGGCGATAACACCGAAGCTGCATTTAAAGCAATCTTCGAGAAAGGCAACTATCAAACAGGAGAAAAATATCTCCAACAGGCAATATCAAAGGAGCCAAATGAACCTCTAGCTTATGCCATGCAGGCATCTTTAGCTTATATTAAGCAGGATAATCAAACATTCTTAACTTATAGCGCAAAGACTTTAGATACAGCACAAAAATTAATCTCCTCAGACCCATTGCGTGGTAATTTATACGCAGCTGTCGGCCATTTTTTAGAAGGAGCTGTAATTCTTACCCGCGAAGGAACAGTTAGCGGCGCACCGAAAGCACTAAGTAGACTGCGAGAAGTTTATAAGCATTTAGACAAAGCCGAAGCCATTTCTCCTCAAGATCCAGAACTCAATTTAATCAAAGGTTACATGGATTTAATGCTGGCTGTAAATTTACCTTTCACCAATCCCCAACAAGCAATTGAGAGATTGGAAAAAAATGCAGGTCCTGAATATTTAGTAAATAGAGGTATAGCTATAGCTTACCGAGACTTAAAAAACTATCCCCAAGCCCTAACATACGCAGAACGCGCCCTCAAAATAGCACCTGATAATCCAGAACTTTATTATCTCAAAGCCCAAATCCTCCGCGAACAAGCCAAAAAACAGCAAGATCCGCAAATGATGCAACAAGCACTTGCTCTTTTTAACCAAGCACTAGCGAAAAAATCCCAACTACCTGCAAGTTTAGTAAAACAAATAGAAAGCGAACAGCAAGGAACAACACAAAATCTTAAATAGGTAATGGGTAATGGGTAATGGGTGATTGGTAATAAACAACTGTCAACTGTCAACTCATAACTCTTATCCCCTAATCCAAAATCCAAAACCTGTACTGAGCGAAGCGAATGTATCCAAAATCCAAAATCCAAAATCTAAAATCTAAAATCCCATAACTTCTTCTAAAATAACTTTGTGTAAAAGTAGCCTGGATATTGAAATCAAATGAAGATAGAATTTCGTGAGATTAATCCTTTTGATGTCTGGATTTGGCTGAAATTTAGCACGGTTCCTTCCGAGCGTGAAAAGCAATTTGTAGAAGAACTTTTTAATTCTTGGTTTTACTTAGGTAAATTAGGTGCTTTCAACGCCGAAAATCTCCAAGTACAAGATACCGGAAACGATATTAGCTATTTAAATTATGACCAAGATGGTTATCAAAATAGCTTGTTATCCTTGATGCATAATATGGGCGAATTTGAATACAACGGTGATTGGGGACGGTGTTGGCTTGACTTAGGAACTTCCGACGCGATCGCCATTGATATTCTCATGAACGCTCTCATTCAGCTTGGTCAAGAATACGTCACCATTGATGAAGTATATATTGGCGGCGAAAATGCAGATTGGTCTATTGAAGATAGTGATAGTCGTCCTTCGTTTATTTACGATAATTAGGAAAAATAATGTATAAAGAAGGTAAAATACGCGTTCTTGCTCTAGGGCTAATCCGAGATAGCAACAATCGCACTTTTGTTTCCGAAGGCTACGATCCAGTAAAAAAAGATAAATTCTACCGTGCAATGGGTGGGGGTGTTGAATTTGGTGAAACCAGCAAACAAGCCCTCCAACGCGAATTTCAAGAAGAAATCCAAGCAGAAATAACTAACATTCGCTACCTAACCTGTTTAGAAAACATATTTACTTTCCAAGGAAAATCAGCCCACGAAATCATTCAACTTTTTGAATGTGACTTCGTGCATCCCAAATTTTACCAACAGGAAACAATCCCATTCAACGAAGGAGAGCGAGAAAAAACAGCACTTTGGATAGATATCGGAACTTTCAAATCTGGCACACTTAGGTTAGTTCCGGAGCTATTTGTGGATTATCTCTAATGATTTAGGAGATGGGTAATGGGTAACGGGTAACGGGTAATGGGTAGTGGGGGAATTTTGATGGATACGCTACGCGCTTAACTTTCAACTACATACTTCAATTACCAATTACCAATTACCAATTACCAATTACCAATTTTCGTTGCAGTTAAAATTGTCCAACCATCAACCAAAAACATCAACAAGGTAAAAGTTAGCAAAATTAGATACATCCACGGTTGCGCCAATGGATAAACATCCGTAGTATCAATACCCGTTTTTTCTTGTACAATTCTTACCAAACGGGCGAATCCTGCGACACGCATTGGCAGCAAATAAGCTTTCTCATCTTTACTCAGAAAATAGTAAACTATACCACCTTGTCCCGTAGTACGTGGCTTTAATTGTTGTACCTCCGACCAAGGTAAAGACCAGCCCTTGCGGAAAAGCTTTGGTACCCAAGCAGCATAAACAACCTGAATTCCTTGTTCATTTAATATTACCCGTTCGGTTAAAACTGCGTATAAAATTACAAAACCACCTACAATACCTACCCAAAGTAATGCAGACGGTACTGGCGCATTAGTTACATCAGCAAGGACAGGTAAAGGTAACGTCAACGCTACATACAAACTCAAAAGCGTAATCCTAATTAAAGGAGATAGCCGAAAAATAGAAGAGGTTTCCATTACAAATTGTGAATTCAGGTGCCAATATTAACGATAATTGTCAATTGTTTTACAATTGACAATTACATAATAGCGATGAAATAAATACCTTTAACCCTTAACCTTTAACCTTTAACCTAATTACGGTAAATACCTTTGCACTACAGTCCAACCACTTAAAGAAACCCACGCAAATACAAAAAATAGAACAATATTCGTACTAACGTGAATGCATCTAGCCCCAACCCAACCAGTACGAATCAAAATCGCACTTCCAGCAGATATCAAAACTAATAACACCGTAATTAACCCAGCAATTAGATGCTGCGAATGTCCCAAAGAACCATATTCACCTAAAGTACCGATAATACCAATACAGAGTAGCAATATCACTAAAGTAACCATAGTGATACCCATTACATAATGGAATATGCGTAGTCCAGTGTAATCCTCCGGAAACAGCGTTCCGAAGCGACGATTTGCGGATGTTCTAGTACGAAACATCCAAATACCCGTTACCGCTAATAGTGAATAAGCTAGTAACGACAATCCCATAGACCACGCCGCAATTTTCCACAACCAAATAAATGAAGGTAAATCCATATTTAGAATTGTAGATTGAAGCGGGGACATATGGGGGGATGGG
>NZ_JADEWL010000309.1 GCF_015207665.1 Plectonema cf. radiosum LEGE 06105 | reverse complement strand
ATAAAGGAGAGGGAACTATTTCCCCCCTTAACAAGGGGGGATTAAGGGGGGTGTTTCAGAATTTACAGTCAATAAACCAGATATGCTCTTAAAAATCAATCGCAAACGATGCGGTAACAGCAAAAGGTTTTCCAGGATTAACCCCACCTCCTACGAAACTATAATTCGCCGAACGGAAATAATCGATATCAAACAGGTTTTCGATATTCAATTGGGCACGCCAATTATCCCGTTTATAGAATAAAGCTGCATCGGTACGAAAATAGCTCGGAAGCGTGTAGGTATTATCTAAATCCCTTTGACGTTCCCCTACATAAAACAGCCCCAAACCAAACCCCAATCCTGCAAGATTACCTTTTTGGATTTCGTAGGTTGTCCATAAACTAAATTGATTTTCCGGAACCTTAGCAAGACGATTTCCTTCAAAATCATTTCCTTGGCTATCGGGGTTGTCTTCACTCACAAAAGCATCTAAGTAAGTATAAGCTGCTGTCATCTTCCACCCCGGTGAAATTTCTCCTCCCAAGTTGAGTTCAATTCCGCGACTGGTTTGTTCTCCGGTTTGGATAGAAAAACCCAAGTTATCGGGGTCGTCTGTACTGACGTTTTGTTTGCGAATATCAAAAGCTGCTAAAGTCAGGCTGAGTTTATCAGTTAAATCTGCCTTAGCACCGATTTCAAACTGCCGTCCCCTTTCTGGCTCGAAGGCTTCACCATCAGCGGTTATGCCATAGCCTGGAGTAAACATAAACATTTAAGGAAGTATCGGGGCTGATATCCCACGTAACAGTCGGTGTTATGGAAAAACGGTCGCCATCAACAAAGTCGCGGAAACTACCATAGTCATCGTAGGATGCATTTAAACGATACCGGACTGTTTTGGAATCATTCAACGGTCCAGATAAATCAATAGCTCCTCGATAAGTATCAAAACTTCCTACTGTAAAGGAGGTAGAAGCAAAAGGCTCAAATAAAGGTTTTTTAGAAACCAGATTGATAACTCCACCGGGTTCTCCCTGACCGAATAATACCGAAGCCGGACCTTTGAGTATCTCAACACTTTCGATATCGCTAGTAGTTAATACTCCTATACTAAAGGTAGGAATCCCATCTCGGAAGATACTACTTCGAGTCGCAAAACCTCTAATTTGGAAATTTTCTCCAAAAAAACTCGAACTCCTTCCACCAGTAGAAGTGACACCACCTGCGGTTTCGATTGCATCTCTTAGTTCTGTGACGTTACGATCTTCTAGTACTTGCTGCGGGATCACCTGAATCGACTGGGGAATATCCCGTAATGGTGTGTCAGTTTTGGTCGCAGTCGAACTATTGGGAACCCGATACCCCGAACGCTCACCCGTGACTACCAACTCAATCGTCTCATCTTTCTGGGTTGACCCCTCCCCTTCCCCTCCCCTTGTTAAGGGG
>NZ_JADEWL010000146.1 GCF_015207665.1 Plectonema cf. radiosum LEGE 06105 | reverse complement strand
GGGGAGATGGGGGGAGTTATTAATTATTTATTTAACCTTTAACCTTTGACCTTTAACCTTTGACCTTTGACCTTTAACCTCTCATTGTAAAGGTTTAACCATCCATAGGGATTGGGTTTGATAGCCGAGTTGATTGTAGAGATTTAGTGCAGGTGTGTTTGATTGAAAAACTTGGAGCGCTATTTGAATGTCTCCTCTGTTTTTAGCCCAGGTTTCGGCATACTGCATTAAAGCTGTACCGATACCTTTTCGCCGATGTTCTGGAATGACGTAAAGTAGAAATATGTGTGCGTGACGCAATCCGGTAATTTGGTCGATGGCGTTTCCCATCCACAAGCAAGCAATTGGACGACTGGGGAAAATATCTTTTACTGTTTGGTTTTTTTCTACTGAATATTCTACCCACCATAAGGGGGTATTTTGAGAAAGATATTGCTCGACTGTTTGGGATAAATGAGAAAAATCTTGTCGCGGAAACATATCTTGGTAGGTGCGCTGCATGAATTTCACCAGCAGCGCGAAATCCTTGGTTGAACCGGAACTAACTGTGTAATCCGGCAGTAGTTTTTCTACCACTTTAAGGGTTGTGAGGGAAAGTAGGAAACAAAATTGAGGATACAAACTCTGGTGCTGCTCCATTCTCCCATCTTTCTATGCTCGAAATTCCTTCATCTTCAATTGGTGCGGGGGCTGCCATATCTGAAGGTAAAAAGATGCGAGCGCTAACTGCTACTAAAGCTAGAGTAAAGATTAGTACCGCAATTAACGGGGCGATGTATTGACGTAATATTGCCATATTTTAATGGAGAATTTGAGGTAATGATTGAAATAATTAATTTTGTCTGACTATTTATTTTAACCTGTTCTTTGACGTTCCAAGTCGGCGATCGCCCTTTGCCAATACCAATTTTCTGACATTCCGGGATGATTTTGCTTGAGTTGCTCAATTAAGCGGTTTGCAGTTGCTGTATCTCCAACTAAAGCAAAAAATCGATTTTGTAAATGTGTTTCTTTTTGGCTGGGTTCTTGGGTAGGGTATGGTGGTTGTGTTGACCAAGAACGAGATTGACGCTTTTTTAATTCCCAAAATAAAACAAAATATAAGGTTCCAAAAATAATAATTAAGCTGAGGGTTCCCAGGAAAGTTACTAAATTCAGCGTTAAAAAACCCAAAATTAATTGAGAAAGTACATAACCAAGTATAATCCCTGTCATCATCATAATGACTATGGATATAATAACGACGAATTCTTGCCCCATAAATTTACTTCCTTTTTTCAAGTCTTGGTTTCAGAAATAGGAATTCTTGGTTCCAAGGGGCAAAGACTGGCAATCTGAATATAGTTGAGCTTGGGAGCAGTGGTTAGTAGCTTTAAAGTTACAAATTAAGGTATAGGTTGTTATCCTTAACTGTCCTAATTTACTCATTACTTACTGCCGTATCAACAGTTAAAAGTTAATAATTGATACAAGTTATATTCCAAATTTATTCTTTAGCCAGTGCGCCGACAATGGTCGCAAGTAACCTAATTTCCCTGATTTAACGCAATCTCGGTTTTGGTAAACGGGATTGATCGCAAAAATGAGGGTAGACATATTTGTTACCAAAGCATCGCCTAGTTTGTAAAGACCTATCAATACTTTTATAAATACCTTTAACAATCAGTCGATGCTTACACCCTGGCGTTAGAAAAATTATATTCGATTAAAACTTGAAAAATATCTTGACACAGTTACACTTTACTGTTGTGCCAATACGCCAAATTAAGTAAACGTGAATTGGTTGTTGCAGTATTAGCCATTAGACATCTCCGGAAATTAAATTAATTATGCGTTGTTTGAAACCCTTGTAGAGATGCGAAATTTCGCGTCCCTACATTCTTTCCCGGAGATGTCTATTGTTTATTATGTAGTTAATTATGGGTAAGGTGCAAAATATAAGTTCACTCAACCACTTCATTCACCGGGAACCGATCGATTAACTGCGTCGCCCGTTGAGCATTACGCTTGATGTCTTGTGGTAAATGGGGAACGTGGGGAATTTGCGATAATAAATCTAAGGTACGACGTAAAATTCTCACCACATCTCCTTCATCTAAGGTAGTATTTTCACATAGTTCTACCCAATCCATTCCTAATGCCCATTTTTCCACTAACGCAATTAATTCAAACTCCAACCATACAGGTAAAGCTACACCATATCTATGTTGTAATTGAAACACTTTACGCCGAATTGATCGCAATGAAGCTAAACCATCGATCACTTCACCGCTAAGCTCAAAAAACACTCTACTGTCCGGGCGAGAAGTCTCCGTAACTAAAGCTGCAATGGCTGTAGCAAAATGATGGGGGTCTAATTGATTCAACTTTCCGCTGTTCAGGACTAAACCCAACCATAATTCATTTTCTCCCCTAATTGCAGCCGCCATTTGTCCCAATTGTGTAGGTACTAAATTATCCAAACATTCAAAGTATTGGAGAATTTCGATTAATTTAATAAATTCTTCCCAATGATGTTCCGACTGTTCTGCTACTTGCGATTGCAATTCCTCAAGTTCGGCTTCTAATTCAGCAGCGCGGGCTTGACGTTTGTATACACTAGCTGCATTCCCTAACTCATGTAGGGGGTTACTTTCCATTTGTTCTTGCAAATTTGTAACCAAATGCATCTGTTCTACTACCTCTGGTGCCATGGAAAAATCCGCAGATGATAGGGGAATTTGTGCGGCGATCGCGGCTGAAATTTCATCCCCACGGCAGGATTCTCCTGGTTTCAAGGACAATGTAGATGGTGGTAGCAAATTGGCAGGTACATCAATGCGGGGTAGATGAGCGTACAAATCGATCGCATCATGAACAGAAGTTACATACCAACGGTTATCACTTCCCAAACATACCAAGAAAGGTGCTTGTCGAGAACCTTGTGTTTTCCCGATTAATACTGCTGTTACGGGTGCAGAAACTTTGACATTTTCACCATATAGACTTAACAGTGTTCCGGAAACAGCAAAACTCAGCATCATGCTCAATTCTTCTTTCCGGGATTCTACGGATTGCTCTTGCAAAGTTTTCAGTAATTTCCGCTCCACTTTCAAACGCTGACGCACTTTTTCATACTGCGCTACGTCCTCATCGCTAATTTGAGCGATTTGCGCCTGAACTTCTGCTGATTGCTGTCTTGCCTCAGAAATCTTTTTATACTGCGGCTGTAAATGTAGATTCGCTAAATATTGCCCGAAACTGCGTTCTACCAATTCTTTCGCTTCTGCTAATGTATGGGTTTGTAGTAAATTTAACACCATACCGTAACTGGGTGTAAACTGACTTACTAATGGGTCTGGTTTCGATGTCGCTAAATATCCAGCTTCTTTGGTGCCTTCAAAGGGAGTTTGCAGCGTTACCACATGACCGACTTCATCCATACCGCGACGACCGGCTCTTCCAGCCATCTGTAAAAATTCGGAAGGATTTAATAAACGATGTCCGTTATCAGTACGTTTAGAAAGGGTGGAAATTACTGTTGTTCTTGCAGGCATATTAATACCAGCAGCGAGAGTTTCTGTTGCAAATACAACCTTAATTAAACCCTGCTGAAATAGTTCTTCAACTAAACCTTTCCAAGCGGGTAAAATTCCGGCATGGTGGGCAGCAATTCCTCGATACAGCGGAGCTACGTGTCCCGCACGACCTGCATCGGGATTACGAGTCAGAAATTCATCAATTTGAGGTCGTAATCTTTGCGCTTCATCTCCATTCACCAGCCATAAATCCCCCACATCAGCCACAGCGCGATCGCAACCCCGGCGGCTGAAAATAAAGTAAATTGCTGGTAGCATATCTCTAGAACGCAAATGTTCTAAAATATAGCTGATACTCGGAGATTCTTGTCTAGCAACGTGTCTGCTTCTTTCCCCTTTCCTTTTCCTGGGGACGAGACGAGGATTTAATTGAGTTTTTTCTTTATTAAGTAAAGGAAACAGCCCCCTACTATTACCAAAATGAAATTGTAAAGGAACCGGACGAAAATCCGAATAAATTAAATCCGTAGGACCGTGAACTTGATTCAACCAATCAGTCAACTGGTCGCTATTATCAACTGTTGCCGAAAGAGCTACAAGTTGAATTGATTCCGGACAGTAAATAATTGACTCTTCCCAAACCGTCCCTCGTTGACGGTCATTCATATAGTGGCATTCATCTAACACCACCGCTTCCACATCTATTAAAGAGGTACCAACTTGTCCAATAGGTGTACCGTAGAGCATATTACGGAAAATTTCCGTAGTCATCACCAAAATTGGAGCATCTCGGTTGACAGAAACATCTCCAGTCAACAGACCTACCGCATCAAAACCAAATTCCGAACGGAAATCCCGTAATTTTTGATTTGACAGCGCTTTGAGAGGAGTCGTGTAAAATACTCGCTTACCTCGCGCTAAGGCACGATAGATAGCGTATTCGCCCACTAAAGTTTTACCAGAACCCGTGGGCGCGCACACTACAACGGAACGTCCAGCATTTAGAGAAGCTATGGCATCATGTTGGAATTGATCGAGTTCAAAAGGAAAAACGGAACTCGGATCAACATCTGGGGTTAGGGCAGAATAATTCACTCAAATTTTAATTGCATCCAAACTGATTTTTAACTACATGATTCAAATCGCATTAAGCACGAATCAATCAGGTTCTCTTACGCGGCTTACACGTATTATACTTATACTGCATTGAATTTGAATCACTTTCTCGACAATTTGTAAAAAACCAGGCAATTGGTAATTGGTAATTGGTAATTGGTAATTGGTAATTAAAATCCGTGTAATCATTTTTAATCCATGATTAGAATTGGGAATTGGGAATTGGGAAATAGTTCTCGAAGTGACAATTAATAAGTTATGAATTTATTGCTCGCAGTTCCCCATCCCCCATCCCCCATTACCCATTACCCATTATCCATTACCCATTACCCATTACCCATTACCCATTACCCATTACCCATTACCCATTACCCATTACCCATTACCCATTACCCATTACCCATTCCCAATTCTTGAGAGCGCTTAGTAGCTGCTTTCACGGCTTCAATTAATGCAGAACGAAATCCGGCTCGTTCTAATTGGGTAATCCCGGCAATTGTCGTACCTCCGGGGCTGGTAACTTTATCTTTCAATACTGCTGGATGCATTTTACTTTCTTGTAATAATTGTGCTGTTCCCAATACGGTTTGTAATGCTAGCTGACTGGCGATCGCTCTTGATAAACCTGCGGCAACTCCTCCGTCAGCAAGGGCTTCTACCATTAATGCCACATAAGCCGGGCCACTACCGGAAAGTCCAGTAACTGCATCCATCAGATGTTCGGGTACTTCTACGACTTCCCCTACTGCTGTAAACAGTTGTTTTGCTATCTCCGTATCTTTGGCTTTAGTGTAAGCACCATTACAAATCGCAGTCATTCCTGCACCGACTGTAGCGGGTGTGTTTGGCATGGCTCTAATCACAGGAAAACTAGGGAAAGCTGCTTCTAATTGATGTAATGTGACTCCTGCCAAAATAGAAACTATTAATGGTTTACTTCCAGTTTCCATTACCCCTGCTAACTCTTGAGCAATTGCACTGAAAATCTGAGGCTTTATTGCTAAAAATACTACTTCTGTTGCTTGAGCAAAGGCCACGCTGCTATCGGCGATCGCCAAAATTTTGTATTCTTGCTCTAAATAAACCCGACGTTCGGAAAGTCGTTCGCTGACAATAAATTCTGATGGTTGATATATTCCACAACTGATAAGACGGGATAATAATGCTTCACCCATTACCCCGCCACCAATTAAGCCAAATTTTTTATTCGTCATTGCCCCGAAAGGTAATTGATCATTTGTCATTGGTCATCAGGCAAAAAGCGGACTAATGACTAATGACTAATGACTAGTTTATCCTTATTGTGCCATGTGGTTCGGTTCGTTTCCCCAAGCTTGAGTCGGTGGATTGCTGCGACTACGTACTGGTGGTTGAGGAACTTCGTGAAGTACTCCACCAGTTGTGCTGACCTGTACGCAGCTAGGGGTGAACAAAAATATACTTTCCCCAATGCGCTCTTGATGTCCATCAAGGGCGTAAGTTCCTCCTGCAACAAAATCTACAGCACGCTGAGCTTGATCTGGGTCCATGATTGTTAAATTTAACACCACAGACTTGCGTTCGCGCAATGCTTGAATCGCTTGGGGCATTTCTTCAAAAGTGCGTGGTTCTAACACTAATACTTCCGAAATACCGTTTAATACTCCTGGCATACCAATAACATTATTCATAGATTTTGCAGTGGAAGGGGACGCGACATCACTTCCCATTGTAGGCATCCCTTCGCGCCAACGTCGATTAACTGCAACACTTTCTGGTTGAGGAGCAGGTACTTGATTTTGCTCCTGATACAGATTTTCGTAACCGTCTGCCTCTGGTTCTTCTTCGTAATATTCGTACTCTACTGGTTCGTTTAATCCTACAAAGTCTCTCAATCTGGAAAATATATTCATTGTTACGCTCCTGGTGCCAATCATCTTTCATTGAGAAGGTAAAAATTGCTTTTGTCAACTTTTACCGCTACAAACAGAAAATAATTGTCATAATTTATCGCCATTTGTAGCATATTTTACGAGCTTTTGGATTATTACAACGCGATCGCAACGTTGTTACCTCAAACACGTACAATAATGAGTCAAGATTATATCCTAGTAGTTATACAATGGAAAGTTGTTTTTACCCCTTATTTCATTTTCTTATACTTTTGTAGATACTATATCTTTTGTTGCTTTTGCAACTAGCGTACTAAATAATTATTCTGTATCAAATTGTGATACTTTTCATCCTGTGGTGAAGTGAAATATCTCCCCTAGGATAGACGTTCGCCAGTTTTAATGCTAATGCTGGCGAATCACGGCTTATCTATCAAAAGGTAGATTTATTGTCAATTGGGCAGATTTTTCTTCTCCCAGCTTAAAACCAAGTCATACCAAGGTTTTTCGCTTTTTCTGCCTAAATGTTCTGACTTATACAGAACGTTCTCCAAATAAAATTGTCCCTAAACGTATCATGGTTGCACCACATTCAATTGCTAGCTGATAATCTCCTGACATTCCCATGGAAAGCTGGTTGATTTTGATGTTTGACAAGTTGCGATCGCCAATTTCTGCCATCAATTGTTGTGTTCGATTAAACACCTGGAGAATCTCTGAACTATCTAATCCTAATGGTGGAATTGTCATCAAACCTTGAATTTGTAAATTTTTGCATCGGTCAAGTTCCGTTAAATCGTCTAAAAGTTGCTGTATCGTCCACCCAGATTTATCTGGATCGGGAAGAATTTTGACTTGCAAGCAAATGAAGGGATCAACTGCTAACTCTTGTGCCAAAAGGTTCAAACGTTGTGCTAATTTCAGGCTATCTACGGAATGAATCCATTGAAAATAAGAAAGAGCTTGTTTGGCTTTATTGCTTTGTAGATGTCCAATAAAGTGCCAGGTAATACCCGATAAGTCTTGCAGCGCGTCAATTTTGCTTGCAGCTTCTTGAATACGGCTTTCGCCAAAATCTCGGACACCAGCGTCATATGCTTCACGCATGGCTGCAACCGAGACTTTTTTACTAACAGCAATCAATTTTACAGACTCCGGAAGCGAGTCTTGAACCTTGCGGATACGTTCTGCGATCGAACTACTCATTGGAATGTGCGTTTAAAAATACTAGTGAGTTGATCGTACTCAATAGATTGTCCGCTGCGACGCAGGTTACGCAAACGATTTTCCAGCATCATTCTCGCTTCGGTACGTCCTACTGGTTGGAATTTAACGCCTTTCTCATCATGGGCGACCAGGAAAAACAGGCGTTGAGCATACAATGTGGTAAAAAGTTCTTGGCTTTGATCCACCATACAAATTCTGTAGAGTAATCCCCAAGTTGGATGATTCAAGTAGGTTTCCGAGTGTTCTGAGTTCATTTATTAGTCAAGGTACGAGTACATATATCTTTTCGCCGCTAAAAACAAAAACTCGGACTCTCTTTAATAAGATATTGCCGAAAATTTTGTTTTCTATGTTTAAAATAAAGGCAGGCGCGGTATTTATTTGCACAAAAATAAATCTATGTGCTATCGAACGGCAAATGAAATAGTAAATGGCTGGGACTTTCTTTGGATTTGATCAAAAAGTCTTTATTATATCAATTCTGCCATAATTGTTAACTGTTTTTTGTAGAAAAAAAATAACAATAAATTAACAATTCTCATAGCCATTGCCATTTGACTGTAAAGCTATTGACTGTTTACCGTTTACTGTTCATTGTTAAACTTGTTGAAGTGCCGCCAAAAGTGCTTGCGCTTTGTGCAGAGATTCATACCATTCTTTTTGAGGATTGCTATCTGCGACAATTCCGGCTCCAACTTGTCCCCAAACAGAATTAAGAGTTGGGTAATCTAGATTCACCTCTGGTATGGAGCTAGATAAATCATATGGTTTAATGTCAGATGGAACAAGAGAGTTAAAAGACTTACTTGCTTGTGGAGTCACTAATAAAGTACGAATCAAGATATTTAAATCTAAATTACCACTTAGATCCAAGTAGCCGCAGGAACCATAAAATAAACTGCGTTTTACAGGTTCGAGTTCTTCGATAATTTCCATACAGCGAACTTTAGGACAACCAGTAATCGTACCACCTGGAAACATCCCACGAATCAGATCGATTGCAGTACATCTGTTTTGTAAATGTTTCCCTTTAAAGTCGTTATATCTTAAAGTCCCTTTGATATTGCTAACCAGATGCATCACATGACTGTAACGCTCAATCGTCAGCAATTCATCTACCTTTACGCTTCCCCATTCACAAACTCGTCCCAAATCATTCCGCTCCAAATCTACAAGCATAATATGTTCGGCTCGTTCTTTGCTGTCACTGAGCAATTCTTGTGCTAGTTGCAAATCTTCTTCGGGAGTCGCACCCCGCTTACGTGTACCCGCAATTGGTCGAGTTTGAGCAAGCCCTTCATATAATTGAACTAATCTTTCCGGGGAACAGCTAACAATTTCACCCCAAGGAGTTTTAAAATAGCTAGCAAAAGGAGAAGGATTGATTTTTTGTAAAGCTTGGTAAATTTCCCATCCCGAAGCAAATGTTTGAGTTTCAAAGCGAACGGATAAATTAGTTTGAAAAATATCCCCTGCTTGAATATACTTTTTTGCTTGCAAAACAGCCGCTTCATAATCAGCTTGAGAGCTAAGTAACCGCAGGGTGGATATATCCGGGATTGAACGTGGAGAATTGGAAGAATTGGAAGAATTGGGTTTTTCTTGTTGAAGTTGATCAATTAGATCATCAAGTTGATTTGTACTGCTTGCAGCTAACCACAAAACTTGTTCCCAATGATCCAAAACTGCAAAACATTCTGGTTCGTACCAAAAAGCGACTGGAAACGGTAAAGTATCAGATTTGAGCTTGGGTAGCGCTTCAATTTCCTCAGCAACATCATAACCCAACCAACCCAACCAACCCCCAGTAAATGGAAGAGGGGGATAAAAGGAATCAGCCTTGGTTTTTTTTGCGAGTAATTGTTCAAGAAAAGGTAATATTCCACCTAAATCGGGTGTCCACAACTGAGGAACACCATCAATTATCCGGGGATTACCAGCGCAAATTGAGTAATGAGCTAATTGGGGATTTTCTTGAGGTATTGGATAAGGACTTTCTAAAAGAGTCGCTATATTACAATTAGAAATAAATAAACTAGCAAAAACATCACTACCAGTACGCTGCTCCAAAGGAAGTTTTTGCCAATACCAAGGATCGAGTTCACTCATCATTTAGGTTAAAGGTTATAGGTTATAGGTTATAGGTTAAAGGTTATAGGTCAACCAACAACTAATAACCATCAACCAACCACTATCAACTAACAACTAACAACTAACAACCATCAACTAACAACCATCAACCAACAACCAACCATTGCATCAATTAACTTCATTTCCAATCGTGAAGCGTACTCCCCAAAATAGAATTAATCCTAAAATTGCCAGCCAGTCAAAACTTGTCAAACGTAAATTATGCCATTGAACTCGGTGTTTATTGGGACCAGTAAAACCCCGTACTACAATACCATTAGCCATTTGCTCCGCTCGCAAAAGTAAATTTTGTAACAATCGTTCAGCGATGATCATCCAAACTTTGACTGCTCCTTTCAAACCCAATTTTTTCCAATTAATTGCCCTAGTCATTACCGAGCGGACTAAATTTTGAATTTCTTCTAAAACAAGAGGAATAAAGCGCAAAGATAAAGTTAAAGTTAAAGCAATTTCCGTAACTGGTACTTTAAATCGCCTTAACGGCCGCATCAAAGTTTCTATCCCAGCTGTAATTTCTTCCGGTGCAGTTGTCAGTAAATATAAGGTAGTACTGTATAGAACTGTAAAAAAAATACTGCTCAAACGTAATGCTAAATCAAAGGAATGCCGTGTTACTCTTACAGGTCCTTTAGCAAACAATACATAATTATATTCTTGGGAATTTTCAAGATTAAATATCGATAAAATCGGATTTTTGCTATTATCAGAATTTGAGGCTTTACTTACAATTTGCTGATTTTCAGGTAAGCGCGGTTGATAATCAATTCCCATTCCATCAGGGCTTAAAGATGCAATAATTAAAACCAGAAAGCAAACTGACAGCAAATAACCCATTTGTTTCTGCCACACTCTCCGAGGAATACCCGAAATTAATGTGATAAAAATTAGTAATGCAGCAAGCATTATTCGCCATAAAGTATTAGCAAAAATGTAAGTAGTTAAAAAACTCATCAACCATATGAGCTTAACTCGTGGGTCGAGTTTATGCAGCCAAGTTATCGGTTGTTCTAAGTAAAGTCCTAGCGGTAGGGAACGTAGTAAATCCATTTGGAAGTTAGGAGTTATCAGATTTTAGATTTTAGATTTTAGATTTTGGATTAAATAATTAATTATTTGATTCGCTGTAATATCAAATCGCTGAAACTATAAAAAATACAATGTACTTAATCCTGATTATCTCTTAAGCACTCACTTATCTAGAAAGGGTGACTAATTAACAATTTAACGGTCAATCCAAAATCCAAAATCTAAAATCGATTGACCTTTAATCTGTTTAAACCTTAGTCGCTCTATTCGCAGTAACATTTTCCATTTCGCGAGTTTTTTTACTGCGCCATAAAAGACGAATCGGAGTACCTCTAAACCCTAATTGATCTCGGAATTGACGCTCAATATAACGGCGATAATTGTCGTTAAAACGTTTAGAATCGTTGACAAACAAAGCAATGGTAGGAGGTTCGGTACTAACTTGAGTTCCGTAATAAATTCTTCCTTGTTTTCCACCACGACTAGCAGGTGGTGAATGCCAACGGACGGCTTCTTCTAAAACTTCGTTAATTACTGAAGTACTTACCCGACGTTTATGTTGTTCTACAGCTTGATTAACTAAATCTAATATTTTGATTACACGCTGTCCTGTTAAAGCACTTACAAAAATTGTTTCTGACCATTCGGAAAAATGCAGTCTACCTGATAGATGTTTTTCATACTCGTAAATGGTATAAGAATCTTTTTCAATTGCATCCCATTTATTTACAACTGTGATGCAAGCTTTACCTTCATCAATTATTCTTCCGGCTAATTTTTGGTCTTGATCCGTGATTCCATCAAGGGCATCTATGACAAATAAAACTACATTGGAACGCCGAATTGCTTTAAAAGCACGGTTAATACTAAAGAATTCGGTACCGTAATCAATATTTTTCTTTCTTCTAATACCTGCTGTATCAATCAAGCGGTAAACTTGCCCATCATGTTCTATAAAGCTATCAATTGCATCGCGAGTAGTACCGGAGATTGGACTAACAATTGCTCTTTCACTGCCAACAAAAGAATTTAATAAACTTGATTTCCCTACATTTGGTCGTCCAATAATTGCGACTTTGATCTCGTTGTTGTCTACAATTTCGGAACTTGATGGCAGATAATTAACTAATTCATCTAGCAATTCTCCCGTTCCATTACCATGAATTCCTGATACAGGGAATGGTTCACCCAATCCTAACTGCCAAAAATCAGCGGCTTGAAGTAATCCCTGTTCTGGAGATTCGCATTTATTCACAGCAAGCAATACTGGTACTGACTGATGCCGCAACCATTCCGCAATTTCTTGGTCTGCATCTGTTGCACCAGCTTGTCCATCTACTACAAAAATAGCCGCACTAGCTTCAGCCAAGGCTATCATTGCTTGTTGACGAATGAACGGTAAAAATTCCGTATCGTCGTTGAATATCAAACCACCCGTATCGACTACCAAAAATTCGCGATCGCCCCAAAATGCGTTTAAATAAGTACGATCTCGCGTCACTCCGGGTTCATCGTGAACGATAGCTGATTGCTGTTTGGCTAAACGATTAACTATAGTCGATTTGCCCACATTCGGGCGACCAATAATAGCTACTATAGGAAGACTCATAACGGATACTCCTGAAGCTCCAAACCTTTATTGTAACTATATGAGGGAAACAGTTCAAAATAATTCAAAAGTCTGATCAAAATTATTGTTTTTGCTGATGAAATCGGAACAATGGATGAATGAAACACACAATCCTTTTAAAAGCTCGAATGTTATTGTTAAGTTTTATCCAAATTATTAAATTTATTATCAAATTTCTTTTTATTACAAGTACTTGCATTTTATTATACGCTCACTTTATTGAGCCGAATTGGATTGATGTCAATTATGTGCAGCTAAAGTTACCAAATTTAGCATCGGAATTTAACGGCTATCGTATCGTACAAATCAGCGATATTCATGTTGACAAACAAACTAAAAAACGGCGGTTAAATAATATTTTCCGGCTGGTAAATCAGCAGAAACCAGATTTGATTGCCATTACGGGAGATTTTGTAACTCGTCGGCAAGCTAAATTTATTCCTAAATTAAAAGCTACTTTAGGTCAACTGAGTGCTTCACATAAAACAGTAGCAGTATTAGGTAATCACGATTACTGGGCAGATGCCAAAAAAATTAGCGAAGTTTTAGCACAAACTGATATTCTTAATCTTGCTAATAAAGTTTACACTGTCAAACGAGATAATGCCATGCTGCATATTGCAGGTGTAGATGATGTTTGGGTAGGTAAAGACCGTTTAGACTTGGTATTACAGCAGTTACCTCAAGCAGGTGCAGCAATTTTACTTGCACACGAACCAGATTTTGCAGATACCAGCGCCATGACAAATCGGTTTGATTTACAACTATCTGGACATTCCCATGCTGGACAAATACGCATACCTTTTTTAGAGCCACCATTATTACCGGCTTTGGGTCAAAAATACTATGATGGACTTTACAAGGTAGGAGAAATGTTTCAATATACTAATCGAGGTGTAGGTATGACTGGACTACATTTACGGTTTAGTTCGCGTCCGGAAATAACGGTATTTATATTACAAAATAGGCAATAGGAAATAGGGAAGGGCTAACTGAGCAGTAAATATATAAATAATTTTACTTGGCTACTTACAATAACCCCTTCGACCTTGAATTAAAAGATGTCCTAAGGCAATTATCCAAATAATAAGTTGTATAAATTCTAAGTTAGCAAAATCTATAAATATTGCTGGTAGCCATAAAGTTAACGAGACTAAAATCAAAAAAAACACATTTAATTTATTAGTGTTTTCAAAAGTAATGTTAATAATAGCTAATAACAAAAATATCAACATAGGATTATCATAAATTCTATGATAAGTAAAAACTCGACCAATAACACAACAAATAGCGAATAAATTTAACAGCGAATAATTACGACAAAGATAAATTATAGTAGTAACTACTAGTATACCTATTATCCCTAGGAATAAACTTGCTTGTTTAGGGTCAAAGCCCAAAGCAGTAAAAAGATGAATACCAGAATAACCTTTGTCAGCAAAATATTTTGACTGCCCAAAAATTTTATCGAGCATATAAATAGGAGTCAATTTAGTAATTATCCAAATATTTATACTACCCAAGATTATATAAAGAAAAAACGCTAAAATTGCTTGCAAACGTTTTTGAATTATCAATATAAAAAAATACAAAGCTGAAATATTCGGTTTAACCATTGCTATACCAAATATTAAACCAGCCCAAATATTTTTATTTCTTTCAATTAGCCAAAACATGATAATTAGTAAAGCATTAATTATAATTGCATAATTCCCCATCTCAAGTGTAGATTTATGACTACTAATGGCTAAACTAGCAGTTAAAGAAAATAACGCTTGATGCCTTCCATAAGGAAGTCCAATTTGATAAGCAAAAACTGCTAAAATCACAAGTGATAAAATATTTAGAACTACATGATATAAACGAGTTAATTCCCAGGAAATAGGAGGAAATAAAAAAAATCCCGTAAAAAATGCCCAAGGAGGATATCCACCCGAATCTATTACTCCAATCTCTGGAATAATATTTGGAGAACCTTTCATTGCATTATAAGGATAAATTCCCCGATATATATATTGTTGTTCTTGCCATCGTGAAAATAAATCAAAGGCACGATTTTCAGTTATCAGTAAATCGTAAAACCCAAGAGACAAATAAATTAAGCTAATAAAAAGTAGTAGAAGAGATATTAAAGATAATACTCTTTCTCCCTGAGAACTTGCTTGTTTAGAAAAGATTTTTTTTAGGTTCATAAAAATTTGACTAAAAAAATAATTATAAAGAATTAATTATAAATTATCTAAATTATCTAAATTATTCCTATGAACTTTTGGGCAAAAAATGTGTATTGATTTAGAGAAATATTTGTAAAAATAGCTAAAAATAACAAAAACTATCTTTTGCCTTTTAAGAAAATCCTAGCTTATGGAAGTGTTTTGATACAGTAGATAATATTAAGTATTATAAAACTTGCTGACAACAATTATCAGCCTACTAAACTTGACCGCAATCGTGACAACTTAATATTTTGAAACAAAAAGCCCAAAAAAGCGCAATCAAAGAATGGTAATCTGATAAACATCATAGATGTCAATAAACTAGTTATTTAGTAGGAATTATTAAATGGGTGTTTCCTCTAACACGCCTCATTTGCTCCGAGCCGCTCGCGGAGAAGTTGTAAGCCGTCCCCCCGTGTGGATGATGCGGCAGGCTGGACGATATATGAAAGCTTATCGCGATTTAAGGGAAAAATACCCTTCTTTTCGCGAACGTTCGGAAATTGCCGAAGTTGCCATCGAAATTTCATTACAACCCTGGAAAGCTTTTCAACCCGACGGGGTAATTTTGTTTTCCGATATCGTGACTCCTTTACCCGGTATCGGTATTGAGATGGATATTGCCGAAGGTAAAGGACCTATTATTGAAAATCCTATTCGTACCCAAGAGCAAATTGATGGTCTACATCCTTTGCAACCTGATGAATCTTTACCATTCATCAAAACAATTTTGCAATCCTTACGAGCAGAAGTAGGCAATAAATCAACAGTACTCGGTTTTGTCGGTGCGCCGTGGACTTTAGCTGCTTATGTAGTAGAAGGAAAAGGTTCTAAAACTTATTCTATTATCAAGAATATGGCTTTTTCTGAACCTGCCATACTGCACCAACTATTAGCAAAATTATCAGATTCCATCGCCACTTACATCCGTTATCAAATTGATTGTGGCGCTCAAGTAGTACAAATGTTTGATTCTTGGGCGGGTCAATTAAGTCCTCAAGATTACGAAACTTTTGCTTTACCTTATCAAAAAAGAGTATTCGAGCAAGTAAAGCAAACCCATCCAGACACACCATTAATTCTTCTCATCAGTGGAAGTGCGGGTTTATTAGAAAGAATGAATAAATCTGGTGCGGACATAATCAGCGTAGACTGGACAGTAGACATGGCAGATGCGCGGATGAGATTGGGTAAAGAAATGAAAGTACAGGGAAATCTCGATCCAGGAGTACTGTTCGGTTCTCAAGAATTCATTCGCGATCGCATTCACGACACGGTTCGTAAAGCCGGAAATTGGGGTCATATTCTTAACCTCGGACACGGTGTTTTACCCACCACACCAGAAGAGAATGTTGCATTCTTCTTTGAAACCGCAAAGCAGTTGAATACAACCAGAAGCGAAGTTTTAACAGCTGCAAAGTGAATAGGAGTGAGGAGTTAGGAGTTAGGAGTTAGGAGTGAGGAGTTAGGAGTTAGGAGTTAGGAGTTAGGAGTTAGGAGTGAGGAGTTAGGAGTTAGGAGTTAGGAGTTAGGAGTTAAAAGTATTATTTAAATTTCTCCCCATCCCCCCATCC
>NZ_JADEWL010000308.1 GCF_015207665.1 Plectonema cf. radiosum LEGE 06105 | reverse complement strand
TTGACATCCTCCCACCGCTAATCAGGAGTACCTGATATAGCGGGGGATTCCCTCATATCACTATGAAGGGCTTTCTCTTTCTACGAGTTGACTTGCTTTTATGAGTCTCCTCACTCAAGTATTGGTCAGTCTCTCCAGAGACGTTAGTTCCGACGTGACCCGCCGTACTTAATCCTTTTTCTAGAATATTTCGCGCCGCGTTCCAATCTCGGTTTTGGGTATGCCCACAATGAGGACAAACATGAGTTCTAGTGCTAAGAGATTTCTTGACAACCTCACCACAATTAGAGCAATTCTGACTGGTGTAGTGGGGTGGAACTGCTACAGTCACCACACCAAAAACCTTGCCGAAATACTCAACCCATTGCCGGAACAACGACCACGACGCATCACTAATAGATTTAGCCAAGCAATGATTCTTGACCATGTTCCGCACCTGCAAATCCTCATACGCCACAAGGTCGTTAGACCTCACCACGCACCTTGCTGTCTTAACAGCAAAGTCTTTACGCTGGCGACTTACTTTGAGGTGCTTACGAGCGAGTTTATTTCTAAACTTAATTCTATTTTGAGAACCTTTTTTAGTCTTAGATAAGCGACGTTGCAGCCGTTTTAAAGACTTTTCGCTTTTGCGAAGATGTCTAGGATTAGCTATCGTTTCCCCATTACTATCTGTATAAAAATGGGTTAAACCAACATCAATACCAATAGTTTTACCTGTTGGCTCTCGTCTTTCAACTCGCTCTTGGTCAATGCAAAACTGTGCGTAGTACCCATCAGCACGACGCACAACCCGCACCCTCTTGAACTGTTTCATCTGGTAAAAATGCAGGTCACGAGTTCCCCAGAGTTTAAAAGTTCCTGCCTCGAAACCATCACTAAAAGTGATGTGTCTTCGGTCAGCAGAAAGCTTCCACCCACAGGTTTTATATTCAACACTCCCGTGAGTCTGCTCTTTTTTGAACTTTGGATAACCTTTCTTTCCTGGCTTAGACTTTTTACAGTTATCAAAAAATCGAGCAATCGCAGACCACGCTCTTTGGGCACTAGCCTGACGAGCCATCGAGTTAAGCTTGGATGCCCAAGGGAAACTCTCATCGGCAGCAAGAACGGCGCAAAACTTATTGAGGTCGTAACGCCCAATACCTTTGTTGTCCATCCAGTACCGGAGGCAAGCGTTGCGAACAAAGCGAGCAGTCCGAATAGCTTCATCCAGCTTTCGATACTGCGAGTCTTGTCCCTCAAGTTTTGCCTCAAATACCAGCATTTATGTTGCATATCTCGACATAAACGATTATATCATGTTGTCAAAAACTCAACTACCTTCCTCCCTGATTTCGCTTACGCTCAATTTTGGTCGGAAGGTGTTTCTTTTTTGACCCGTGATTCATCTCGCCGCCAAATCGGAGATTATGGCGGGAGTCTTCTCACGGAGTTTAG
>NZ_JADEWL010000145.1 GCF_015207665.1 Plectonema cf. radiosum LEGE 06105 | reverse complement strand
CCCATTCCCTGCACAAACAAGCTTATGAACTCAGTTGTCACTAGCTCCAAGTCTAATCTTGCCACTTCCCGGTCTAACGAACGTCGTTTTTCCCGCAAAAAAGTCAAGGTAAGTAAAAAAGGTCTTTATGGTAGAGCTATAAAGGATGCTTTTGTTAAGTTAAATCCCAAACACATTATTAAAAATCCCGTCTTATTTGTGGTTTGGGTAAGTTGTTTGATTGTCTTAACAGCAACCATTTTCCCTGCTTTATTTGGTTCATCTGCAACAAATGATGCGAAAATTTTTAACGGCGCGATCGCGTTTGTTTTGTTCTTAACTTTATGGCTGGCTAACTTTGCTGAAGCCTTCGCTCAAAGTCGGGGAAAAGCCCAAGCTGATCTATTGCGTTCGATTAAGTCAGATATTAGAACCAAAAAACTTTTAGCTGACGGCACCATTTCTGAAATCCCTGCTAATAGTTTACAGCGCGGCGATACCGTATATGTGGTAGCTGGCGATATTATTCCCGCAGATGGGGAAGTAATTATGGGTGCTGCAAGCGTCGATGAAGGGGCTATTACTGGAGAATCGGCACCAGTACTGAAAGAATCTGGCTCAGACGTTGCTAGTTATGTTACCGGAGGTACACGTATTATCTCTGATGAATTGATCATCCGCATTACAGTTGACCCAGATAAAGGGTTTATCAACCGGATGATTTATTTAATTGAGAGAAGAGAACGCAAAAAAACACCATTAGAATCTACTTTGACGGTGTTAATGGCACTAATTAGTTTGGTATTTTTATCAGTTGTAACAACTTTTCCAGCCCTAGCATATTACATCAAAACCACCGTTAGTGTACCTATTTTAATTGCTATTTTTGTGGCATTAATTCCTACAACAATTGGAAGTTTACTCAGTGCTACCACCATTGGCGGCATGGATCGGATTGCTCAGTTAAACTTAATTGCGACTTCAGCAAGAGCCATAGAAGCCTGTGGAAACGTCAACACTTTAATTCTTGATAAAACAGGCACCGTAACCAGAGGAAACCGCTTAGCAGATGGTTTTATCCCCATCAACGGTCATACAATGCAAGAAATCGCTGATGTCGCTCTGACTGCAAGTATATTTGATGACACATCGGAAGGAAAATCAATTATTCGTTTAGCGCAAAGATTAGGAGCAAGAATTGATTTTGACTACCAAAATGCCCAACCAGTACAA
Organism: Plectonema cf. radiosum LEGE 06105; assembly: GCF_015207665.1. GTDB lineage: Bacteria > Cyanobacteriota > Cyanobacteriia > Cyanobacteriales > Nostocaceae > Rivularia > Rivularia radiosa_A. The sequence goes on along the minus strand of NZ_JADEWL010000145.1, from coordinate 15,227 downwards.
TTTACTGCCATAACCAAGATCGGAGGTACTGACTTACCGAATGGTTCAATGGCTCGTAAAGGTGCTGTAGATGCGGTAAAAAGCTTTGTGCGATCGCTAGGTGCGGAAGTTACAGCAGAACTCAATTCAGCTTACGAAATGGTATCCCAGCAAGGAGGTACACCGTTAGCCGTATGCATGAATCACGAAATTTACGGCATTATTTATTTAAAAGATAACATCAAGCCAGGAATACGCGAACGCTTCGGACAATTGCGAAAACTTGGTGTACGTACCATTATGATTACCGGCGATAATCAGATAACTACTTCAGTAATCGCTAGAGAAACTGGAATAGAAGAATTTATTGCCGAAGCTACCCCAGAAGATAAAATTGCTGTAGTTCAACGAGAACAAGCAGAAGGAAAATTAGTGGCAATGACAGGGGATGGTACAAACGATGCAGCTGCATTAGCCCAAGCAAATGTTGCGGTAGCGATGAATAATGGTAGTCAAGCAGCAAAGGAAGCAGCCAACATTATTGATTTAGATTCAGATCCCACAAAATTAATTGATATTATCGGTATTGGTAAACAAGTGCTGATGACTCGTGGTGCTTTAATAACATTTTCCATTGCCAATAATATAGCTAAATACTTTGCAATTATTCCAGTAATATTTGCGAATGCTGGCTTGAATAAACTAAACATTATGAATTTGACAAGTACTAATTCTGCTGTACTCTCACTATTGATTTACAACGCATTAATTATTCCAGCATTAATTCCCTTAGCGCTTAGAGGTGTACCATTTGCACCCATGACACCCAATCAACTACTACAACGCAATCTTTTGATTTATGGTTTAGCTGGGTTGATTATCCCATTTATCGCGATTAAATTAGTAGACCTAATAATTTCCCTAACGGTATTAGCTTAAAGGTTAAAGGTTAGAGGTCTGCACGTCAACTGTCAACTGTCAACTGTCAACTGTAAAATCCGATGTCTCAACTTCGAGCAATTGCTTCTTCAATTCGCGTTACTGTTATTTTGTGGTTAATTACTGCAATTATCTATCCATTATTTATACTTTTAGTCGCTCAAGCTCCCTTCTTTCAATATCAAGCTAAAGGTAGCATAATGGTCAACTTAAAGAATGACCCAATCGGTTCAGCTTTAATCGGTCAAACCTTTACATCCGAAGAATATTTTCATAGCCGACCTAGTAGCGTGCGATATAGTCAAGGTAAAAAAGCTCAACCTACCGGAATTTCCGGTTCTAGCAACCTTGCTCCTAGTAACCCAGAACTACTAAATCGAATTTTGGAAAGAGTAAACGAACTTCAAGACCAAAGCATCGATCCACTAGCCGATTTAATTTATACCTCTGGTTCTGGTTTAGACCCTCATATTACGTTTAAATCGGCTATGCAGCAATTGGATCGAGTTGCCAGCGCTCGTAATTTACAGCCCGACCAGATTTATCCTTTTATTGTCAAGTATACCAAAGATAGATTTCTCAAAATATTTGGCGAACCTGGAGTTAATGTCCTGAAATTAAATTACGCTCTCGACCTCCAAGAAATAAACCGTAGACAAAATTGATTGTAGTAACCAATACCGTGTAAAGGAAGTGAAAATTAAAAATGTTTATGGGATGGAAATTTTAGATTTTAGATACGAGTAATCATTGAATCTTTTATTTTTTGAGATTAGTCTGGATAAACATCATTACTTTTTGTAATGGTGATACATACTTTTATCCCAAATCACTCCCGTACCCAGAATTCGAGGAGGAGGGTAAATCCGTAGTTAAAATCTCAAATCCAAAATCTAAAATCTAAAATTCCATGACTCGCGTAATTGGTTTAATGAGTGGTACATCGGTAGATGGTATCGATGCTGCTTTAGTAGATATTTTCGGTACAGATTTAAATATTAAAGTAGAATTGGTCGCGGGTGAAACATATCCCTACCCTGTAAACATTAGAGAACGCATTCTAGAAGTTTGTGCTGGTAAAACTATCTCAATGTTAGAGTTAGCACAATTAGATGATGCTGTAGCGTCATGTTTCGCTGAAGCTGCAATCAAAATTCAAGCAGGTCATCAAAAAGCGACTTTAATCGGTTCTCACGGTCAAACAATTTACCATCGATCGCTGACGGGAAAATACGGTCAAGCAAAACTCGGCTACAGCTTACAAATTGGTCGTGGTATATTAATTAGCCATTTAACAGGTATTACTACTGTCAATAATTTTCGTGCTGCTGACATTGCTGTCGGCGGTCAAGGTGCGCCTTTGGTACCTCGTGTAGATGCAGCTTTATTGAGTCATCATTCAGAATCTAGGTGTATTCAAAATATTGGTGGAATTGGTAATGTTACTTATATTCCTGCTCATGGTGACAATTGGCTATCTTTAATTCGCGGTTGGGATACCGGGCCTGGTAATAGCTTGCTCGATTTAGCAGTGGAACATTTAACTGATAAAGCAAAAACCTACGATGAAGATGGAAACTGGGCTTCCTCCGGTACTCCAAATTTTACATTAGTCGAACAATGGCTCGATGAAGAATATTTTCATCTGTTGCCACCTAAATCTACTGGGAGAGAATTATTTGGAGTCGATTACTTACATCAATGTATAAAAGATGCAGAAAATTTTCAACTTAGTCCAGCAGACTTTTTAGCAACTCTTACAGAATTAACAGCAGTTTCTATTGTTGAGAGTTACCGTAACTTTTTACCACAGATGCCAAATCGGGTACTTTTATGTGGTGGTGGTAGTCGCAATCTTTACCTCAAACATCGTTTACAGGATTTGTTAGGAAACATACCCGTTTCCATTACCAACGAAGTCGGTTTAAACGCGGATTTTAAAGAGGCCATCGCCTTTGCAGTTTTAGCCTATTGGAGACAAACAGGCTCTCCTGGAAACCTCCCCGCAGCCACCGGAGCGAGCCAAGAAGTACTTTTAGGAAACATTCACATACCTTTGTAAGACAAAGGTTAAAGGTTAAAGGTTGAAGGTTAAAGGTTATCACTCCTAACTCCTAACTCTTAACTCTTAACTTTCAATTTCCGTAGGCTATACTAAATTTTGGCGATACTGCAACAATACAGGAAATTACCCACAGGTGGCTCATACTTTTTTACTTGAACCAGGACGCTGGATATTACAAGGAAATTGGTTAGAACGTAATGGTATGCCAATTAGCGTCAAAGGTATGACCTTGGTTGCTTGGAATCGAGATAACTGGTTCACTATGGTGACAAAGCTGATTTTTCCTTCATCCAAACATCCGGAAATTGCTTTGCAGTACAAAGGGCGTTTGGACGACGGAGAAAGGCAATACACTTTTTTACTTCAACATAATTTATTGGGGCAAGTCGAAGGCGAAGGCTGGATTGGTCCGGAGGCAATTATTCAGCGCTACTGGGTATTAGGCGATCGCCAGCGTCGCAGTGGATTTGAAACTCTTCATCGTGTCTCCAATAATACTTACCACTTGACCAGCGGAATTATGGAAGGTCATTTTCTGATCAGCACAATGGAAGCTAATGTAGAACGTCAAATTAGTTGACAGTGGACAGTTACCAGTTATCAGTTACCAGTTATCAGTTCCGACGGTGTATGGTCGGAGATCGGGTAGTAAGCATATTAATAGATTATTGTTCACTGTCAACTGTCTCCCCATCTCCTTCTCGCCCCTGCTAGAATTTTTTTTTACGAGAAGTTAAGTTTTTGAGTAAAAATTGGGCATTATAAAATTGAGATAAAGTTAATAATTGTACAAGTTAACTGAGTATATCTACCATTTCTGTTGATTATAATCAACTTTTAATTATTTAAATGCTTTTTTTGTATCCAAAACCTGTCTTCATGGCAGGTGTTATTTAAGATTTAATATTTATTTTTGCAGATTGGAGTCCCTATGTCAGACCGCTTACTCGGCAAGCGCTACCAGCTTCAGGAAATAATCGGTACCGGAGCGATGGGTCGAGTTTATCGCGCTAAGGATATTTTATTAGGAGGTGTACCTGTAGCAGTTAAGTTTCTCGCTCTCTCGGTGGAAAACAAAAAAATGCGACTAAAGGAACGCTTTGAACGAGAAGCTAAAACTTGTGCTTTATTAGGTCAAAAAAGTATCCACATTGTTAGAGTCATGGACTATGGTGTGGACGAAAATTCTACTCCGTTTTATGTAATGGAATATTTACATGGTAGAAGCCTCAGCAATATTATCCGCGATGACCAAATATCTCTATCCAGGTTCTTGAATCTAGTACGTCAAATATGTTTGGGTTTACAATGCGCTCACGATGGCATCTCCGTTGATGGCAAGGTTTGCCCAATTATTCATCGCGACATTAAGCCTAGCAATATGTTGGCAATTAATGATCCTAGTTTTGGAGAATTAGTCAAAGTTCTCGATTTTGGAATTGCGAAGTTATTACTTTCAGATACTCAGCAGACTAATTATTATTTGGGTACTTTAGCTTATTCTTCTCCCGAACAAATGGAAGGAAAGGAACTGGACAACCGCTCGGATATTTACAGCTTAGGAGTGATGATGTTCGAGATGCTGACTGGGAAGATGCCTTTAATACCAGAAAATCATTCTTTTGGGGGATGGTATAAAGTACATCATTATAAAGCACCACGCCCTTTTTCTGAGGTTGAACTTAAGTTTCAACTTCCTGTAGAACTAGAAAATTTGGTGATGAAATGTCTGGCTAAGCAAGCAAGTGAGCGTCCTCAAAGTATCAGTGAAATTCTCAAAAGTTTAGCATCTATAGAGGAGCGTTATCAAAATTCTCAGTTCCGCACAAATACTGATACTAATCATAATCTTGATGATAAAACTGATGTTGCTGCCTTTGCTCCTACTGTTAAGGCTAATTTTAACCAAGACAATCAGCTTAATACTAATACATCGGTTTGCAATGACGAAATTTTAAGACAAGCTGTTTGGCCCAAAGATAAACCAATTGCTGATATCGTTTTTCCTCAAAATATCGAGGTAAATGGTAAGTCAACACCCGCTCTGTGGGTAATGTTACCGCAAATAGAAATTCATAAGCGTTTGGTTTGCACCCGCTACAATCAATTTCTATTTATTACTGCACCTCACCCAATGTTGTTATGGATTACGGTTATTTATCATCGTCAATTCGGTGCGAAATGGTTACCTTATTATCTAGACCTCAAAACCAATACGGGTAAAGACACTGTTACTCTTTTAGGAAAAACAGGTTACTACCGTCTAGTATTTTTTGGAAGAGAAAATCCTTCTAAGTGCAGCCATATTTTACTTTCGAGTATTGCCCCAGTCCAACGTCAGCGTCTGCTTGATTGGGTCAACATCAGCCACCAAAAGGTATCTTCTGCTAAACCCCAATTTAGCAAGAATTTACTTCAAGCCGAATATCATAAAATTAAGCCTCAAATTTTAGCAAAATTGCAAGGAATTAACACAGATTCTCCTTTCGACCTTTCTGCTTAACAAAATCTCAGTACCTGTTATGGATACTTAGGGTGAAAATTCGACTTCTGGGGATCGATTCATACTCTGTGGTATTTACTCATGAAATGTTAATTTTTTTGAATAATATGGGTGTAAAGACTTAAAATGCAGCTATAAAAATAATTAGTAAATGTAAATTACTTTTTATAAAGTCATAGATTTACTGAACTTCGCGCAAAAACCAGATTATTGTAAAGAAATGTAAGATAAAATTCGAGTTGAGTTTAGATTATGATAATTTAATGTTTGTCTTCATTAGAAATAATGAGCATATAAGGCTAAGATTTTTAAGGTAGTCAAAATTTCCTCCACAATTTTTTATTTAGATGTGCAGGGTGTTTTGTTCCTATAGCCAAACTAATTCAATTGAAAAACATTTTGTGATTCAATAAAAATGTTTGAGTGAGTATGTAAGCTTTAGTTGACGCCCCGGCATCCCCAGCTTTTTTCCAACGGAGCGGAACCTAGCAAGAGAAGGAGGTCGTCCACTTTGACACGATTAAGTTTATGCCCAAGTGGGACCTGAATCTAAGCCCCATTGATGTTTGAGAAGTTCTTGATAAGTAGCTTCTCTAACAACCATTTGCTCATAAAGCTTGACTAAGAAGTCTTGAGCTTGTTCGTGGCTCATGTCTTTGACTTGGGTTGCAAAAGAGCGAATGCTAAATTGCTGTTCCAATGACAATTCGATTGGTTTGTCCATTTTTTAAACTCCAGAAACTAAAAAACAACGAGTAAAAGCGATATCGTTTACTGAAAAACCGGAATGGTTCGAGTAAGCGGCTTTGTTTGTCTTGGGATTGTTACCCCTGTATAAAGAAAGATAACAATTGTTTGACATATTGCCCACATTCTAAACGAGTATCTTTTATTTTTTTAGGTCTTACATCTCTCTCGAATGGTATAAACCCCAAGTTTGAGAAGTCAAATTCCGGGGATTTATTTAATTCCAAAGTCACAAAAGTAAACAAGATTACTTTGTACGCTTCAGAAAGAAAGAGTAAGTCAGGATGAATTATATTCCTTCTACCTTGTTGAGTGCAAGTTGTCAATATAGCAAATATGAAAATTCAGCCTCCAAAAGTAACTTTGGAGGCTAAAGTATTTGTATCAAGTTGTAACTAGAAAAAATGCTCAGACTGAACAAATTGATGAGTATTTTTGCTTTAAACAGGAAATAATTTACTGGTAAACTTACCTATCTGTGGATAAATTGCTCTATTGTGGATCTAATCTTCGAGTTGAACAATCGCAACGGTAATATTGTCGCGTCCACCTCGTTCCTTTGCTCCTTCGATTAAAGAACGAGCTGCTTCCTCAATTGTAGTACTTTCTTGGAGATAATAAGCAATCTTTTCGTCTACAAGTTCTTCTGTTAAACCATCGCTGCACAATAAAAGGCGATCGCCAGATTTGACATCGAGTGGTTGCACGTTAACTTCCTGTAGGTCATCCCGTCCGAGACAACGGGATAATACATGACGGAAAGGATGATTTCGGGCTTCTTCCATAGTGATATCACCCATTTTTAAAGCACGCGCTACCCAAGTATGGTCTTCTGTAATTAATTCTAAAAGTTGAGAACGCCAACGATACAGACGCGAATCGCCGACGTGAGCGACATAGGGAGACTCGTTGGGGCGAAATAAAACCGCGACTACAGTAGTTCCCATATCAGCACGTTCTGAGTGATTCTGCTGATCTAGCAAAATACCTTCATTAGCTTGCCACAAAGCAGACTGTAATAATTCCTCCGAAGACTTAGAGCTATCCCAATTTGATAACAGGTGCTTTTGAATTTCCATAATGGCAATTCGACTTGCCTCCTCACCACCCGCATGACCACCCATGCCGTCGGCTACAATGAAAAATCGTCCTTCTGGATCAATATAGTAAGCATCCTGATTGTTAGAACGAATCAGTCCCGGGTCGCTAGAACCCGTGAATTTAAGTTTCATATAGTTTCATCTAAAAACTAAGACATACGGTCATAACGGTCGAGGCGCAAAAGCAGTCTAATTAACAGCCAGGATACAGCTGCGGCAATTAAACCCGCAAACAATGCGAACCATACATAATCATGAACCAACAATATTGTAGCTGAAAGGGTAAATCCACTGATAATCAGGGCATAAGTTCCCCCAAGTTGGATATTTGTTTGTCTTCGTAGTAAACGTTCTGTTTCAATAGACCGGACACGCACCCGCACATCTCCCCGCTCAAGTTTGTCTAGTGTATCTTCTAGTCTTCGTGGTAGACCAAATGCACTAGTACTCACCTGAACTGCTTGACGACTCAATTCGTTAATTATACTGTTCCCCTCAGAACCATTCATATCACTCATAAGCTGCATTGCATATGGTTTAGCAACTTCCATAAAATTAAATTCTGGATCTAATCCCTTGCCTACTCCTTCAAGAGTAGAAAAAGCCCGCATCACAAAAGTGAAAGTAGCCGGAAATCGAAATGGCTGATCGTAAGCTATTTCGTACAAATCTTCACTGATGCTGGCGACAGATTGTTTTTCAAAGGGTTTATCCATGAAATGGTCTAACATATACTGAACCGATCGCCGCACTGGACCCATGTCATCGCTTGGTGCTAAGGCTCCTAAAGTGATTAACGAGTTAACAACCCGTTCTCCGTCCTTAGAAGCAACACCAAAAAGTGTATCCATTAATCCTTCGCGCACGTTGGACTTGATTTGTCCCATCATGCCAAAGTCATAAAATATTAACGCACCATTTGGACTAACGGCAATGTTACCAGGATGGGGGTCGGCATGGAAAAAGCCATTGTTGAGTAATTGATGTAGATAAGCTTCTGCTCCTTGACGAGCAATAACTTTTCTGTCTAAACCGGCTGCTTCCAAGGCTTCATACTGATTAATTTTAATACCCGGTACATATTCTAGCGTCAGTACTCTGGGTGAAGCATAACGCCAGTAAACGCGGGGTACTTTCACCCATTCTTGAGCGCGAAAATTTCGGCGGAAAGTATCGGCATTTCGACCTTCATTTAGATAATCAACTTCTTCCCAAAGGATGCGACAACATTCTTCATAAATGCCGAGCCAATCTCGTCCTCGTCCCCATTTGGGATGATTCTGAAAGTATTTAGTGATACCTCTAAGAATTTTTAAATCAATTTCAAAAAGCTGTTTTAGTCCCGGACGCTGTATCTTGACAACAACCGCTTCCCCGGAATGCAGTACCGCTTTATGAACTTGTCCCAAGCTAGCAGCAGCTAAGGGAATAGGTTCAAAATTGGCAAACAATTCGGGGATTTTCTTCCCTAGTTCGTATTCAATAATTTCTTCTACTTGCTCGTAACTGAAAGCTGGTACCTTATCTTGGAGTTTAGCTAGTTCGTCTACATATTCACTAGGAAATATATCAGCACGAGTAGAAAATAACTGACCTACTTTAATAAAAGTCGGGCCTAAATCTAGCAGAGTGATACGAATCCAAATTGCTTGCGCTTTTCGTCTCGCAGCTTTTTTGGTTTCGGTAACTCCTCCAGAATAACTCCAAGACTTATTGTATAGCCAAAGCTTCAACATTAAAGTCAATACAAATGACCAAATGTCAAAGAAGCGTCGTCTACTCGAATAATTTTTGCGGTTCCAACGGTATGCTTGATCTGAATAACCCTTTTCCATAGCCTTTGCGAAGCCGTTGATTTTCAACCGAGCGTAGAATCAGAAGTTCAGACCTGCCAACACTCGGTGTTCTTACCAACGTCCATACCTCTTTATATTTCCTTATTATGATTAATTCTCGATTTTTCTGTACTTTTAAACCGAACCGCTACGATAACGTTGCAATTCGGTACGCAATAAAGCAATTTCTGCTCGTAATTCGTCAATCATTGCTTGTAGGTCAATAGGTTCGGAACTGGTTTGTCCGGGTGCTGATGTGCTGTATGTACCACTTCTAGCATCAGCAGCCTCAGCCGAACGTTCGGCTCGCTGCATTACTTCAGAGGAAAACGAGCGCATATGTTCTTTGAGTTCAGCATCTAATTTACCAAGTTCGCTTAAAGCATCGGTAAAAGCGCCTTCAAAACGTTCGTTAAGAACTTCAGCGGCTGCTCTGCCTACGAAAAATGCTTGCACAAGGGGGTTACTCATAGATTGTTTTTTTATGGTTATCCGCAAAAAAATTATAACTTGCCGTTATGCTCAACGTGCTGATAAGACTAGGATTTGCTTTGGATTATTTTTGAGTTATTTTTGGGTTCAATCCTCTATTTTTATGACTGCTTCTTTGTTCTATCAAGGTTTCAGCTTTATTCTCTCCTCCATTTGAGTAGCCAAAATACAAGGAAATACAAGATAGTAATTCTTCCTACAATTTTTAGAAACTTTTAGAAACGGACTTTCTCCGTTAGTTGCGCTTTTGATTATCTTTAACATGGTAAGAGTGCAAAATACTTTTGTGCGAGCAATCCACTCTACTGTAAATACGGTATTTTTTACTTTTTCATTTTTGCTGACCACAATATAGGGAGTAATATCCTAAAAAATGTTAATTTAATTAAACTTTAACAACATAAATGTTGTTAAAGTAATGTATATTAAATTTAAGCAACACAAATGTTGCTTTAGTCGTGAATTTGATGCGTATGGGAAATAAAACTTGTATTCCCTGTTGAATTGCCAAATATAAATGCAGCTAAACTAGTAATAATAAATTTCTATGAAAAGTTATTTAGGGGATGTTAGACAAAAGGATACCCTCTTAAAGTGCATTACCCTAGACCAATTAAAGGTATTTGAAGCTGCTGCAAGACATTCTAGCTTTACTCGTGCAGCAGAAGAATTATTTGTAACTCAGCCAACGGTATCAATGCAGGTAAAGCATCTGACGCAAGCGGTAGGTGTACCTCTGTTTGAATACGTTGGAAAACGTATTTATTTAACAGAAGCAGGAAGAGAAGTATTGAGTACCTGCAAAGAAATATTTAAAAGTCTTGACAGATTAGAAACCGCAATTGTTGATTTAAAGGGAATGAAGCAGGGAAGACTGCGATTAGCAGCAGTGACTACGACTAAATATTTTATTCCCAAATTACTCAAACCATTTTGCAAACTTTATCCCGGTGTTAGTGTTTCTTTAGAAATAACCAATCATAATGTCTTATTATCCCGATTAAATGATAATCTTGACGACCTTTATATTCTCAGCTGTCCACCAGAAAGAGAAGATATGGAAGCAAAACCATTTCTGGATAACCCCCTAGTATTAGTTGCTCCATGCGACCATCCCTTAGCACTTAAGCGTAACATTTCATTAAAATACTTAACAAATGAACCTTTTATTATGCGGGAACAGGGTTCTGGGACTCGCAAAGTAGTAGAGAGTTTTTTTGCTCAGCATCAAATATCAGTACCGATAAACCTTGAGCTTGGTAGTAATGAAGCTATTCAACAAGCTGTAATTGATGGTTTAGGACTTTCAGTTTTATCCCTTCACACCCTAAATTCTACCGAGAAAATAAATAAACTTGCAATATTAGATGTTGAAGGTTTCCCCATATATCGCCAATGGCATATAGCATATCCCAAGAAAAAACAACTTTCAATTACCGCAAGTACTTTTTTAGAATATTTGCTTTTACAAAGTCAAAAATTTTCTGTTGACCAAAAAAATCCTTTAGAAATAATCAAAGCTTTGCAAGCGATGTCATTGCTTGCTACAAGTAAAGTAAAAGGTTAAGAGTTAGGAGTTAGGAGTTTTGAGTTGGGAGTTAGGAATTAGGAGTTGGGAGTTGGGAGTTAGGAGTTTTGAGTTAGGAATTAGGAGTTAAGAATTAGGAATTGTTGTTCTTTCCCCCATCTTCCCCTAACTCCATCTTTTGTTATTTTCCATAATCAATCTAACTCTCTACGACCTTCCAAGGCTCTTGCCAAGGTTACTTCATCAGCATATTCTAAATCGCCACCTACGGGTAAACCAAAAGCGATTTGCGTAACTTTGGTGAATGGTTTGAGCAGTTGACCGATATATAGTGTAGTGGTTTCACCTTCAATACTCTGACTAATCGCTAAAATAACTTCTTCGGGATTTTGCTGACTTACCCGTCTCACTAAGGGTTGGATGTTTAATTGTTCAGGTCCGATACCTTCTATGGGAGAAATTACACCTCCTAGAACATGGTACTTACCTTTGTACTCTCTTGTTTTTTCCAAAGCAATTACATCGCGGGAATCTGCAACTACACATATAGTTTTGTTGTCCCGTTTGGGATTGCGACAAATTTCACAAACTGGTTCAGAAGATAAATGAAAGCACTCTCGACACAAACCTACCCGTTTTTTGGCATCAATCAAAGCTTGCGCTAAAGCTTCTACTTCTGCTTCCGGTCGTTTTAAAATATGCAGAGCTAATCGTTGGGCAGTTTTTGGACCAACTCCCGGTAAGCGTTGCAGTTGCTCGATTAATCTTGCTAAAGGACGTGCGTAAACCGTTGTTTTATCTCCAGTATGTGTCTAACAATATCTATGATGACATTCTTCCGGGATTTTGGATTGGTTATTTAATTTTGTGACGTTTATTGATTTAGTGAGTAAAATCACACTAAGTATTGAGGATTATAAAATCTGAGTATGAATTTACATTTTTAGTATAATCAAATAATTATTTGCGAGAGTATAATTTAGACTTTCAATCAGTAATGCAGGAAATAAAGACTTGTAAGGAGGTGTATTTTGACATCGTTTGGTGAGTACAAATCGAAAGCTTCTCAGTACATAACTTTCGTTGATTCGGAGTACTACCCAGACTATTTGGATGAAGCACCAGTTCTTTACGGTAGCGTTATTGAACAGTTTGCCATATTGGCTAATACAGCTACTAGCTCTACAAATTTATTGACAAGAATTATTGAATTACCTTTACCTTTGCGAACTCAATTACTTCGGATTTTTCGTAAATACGTTTCCCCTGATACATCAGTAGAAATGTTGAAGGTGAAGAAAAATACGTCTAGCATTATTCGAGACTATGGGCATAGATTTCGAGTAATACAGGAAGTAAAAGAGAAATTAACAAATCGTCCTAAACCTGATGAAGCACTTATGGCTATTCTTATGGAATATAAAGATCGGGGGAAGAAGGGGTATGAATTAACAGAAGCTTTTTTCTTGTGGTTTGAAACCAATTTTGCCTCAGAGTACTTAATACAAGGTCCAGCACGGGCTGGAAAAGATGTGCTACTGAATAAAGTTCTAGAAAATTGGAAAGCCAAAACCCCAGCAGATATATTAATTTCTAGCTCTGATGGTACTCCTTTGGTTATAGGATTTGCCCGTTACGATACAGATCGTGGTGGAGCGCAAGAAGATGATCGAACAAGTGGAAATAGGGATAAGGTGACAGATATTCTCAAATATGCCCAAATGTATAACCTACCTCTAAAAGTGTTTTTTTTAAATGATGGTCCAGGCTTAACTCTAGGTTCAATGTGGAATGACTATGCTGCTTTAGAAGATTATGGACAAGGAAAAGTGATGGTATGCACCCTCAAAATGCTAAATGAAAGATTTACCAGAGATTGGCTTCAAAGTTGAGTTTACTATCCCATTCTTTGACTAAACTTTCGGGGATATCTTTTAAATCTGGTGCAATCTCAAAATATACATCGAGTCCGCTGCGTAGAATTCTATTTGTATTTATCAAAGACTTTTGTATTGGTTCATTAGTATTACCATTTACAAAATCCCCCATTGCCTCAGTTCCTTGAACTAAGCGATTAACTGTAGTTTCAATTGCCAAAGGAGAATTATCTATACCTATCCAGCGTCTTTGTAACTCTTCAGCTACTGCAACTGTAGTACCACTTCCGACAAAAGCATCTAATACAATGTCTTTTTCGTTAGAAGAAGCAAGGATAATACGCTTGAGTATTTCAGAATTTTTTTCAGTCGGATAGCCAGTAATTTTAATATTTTGATTATGAGCATCCTTGAAATCAAGCCAAATATCCTGAACTGCAATACCTTTACTGTTATCAAGATATACTTTTCTTCTTGGATTACCCGTTCCAGACCAATAAATCTCTCCTCTTAAATCCATTTCTTCTAATGTTTGAGGAGTATACTGCCAATGTTTACCAGGAGGTGGAAGTATTCCTCTCCAAGGCTGACCTGTGGCACCTTTTCTAGTTCCTGGTGCATGAATAGGAACTTTTTTGTAGCGTCTTCCAGTTTCTTCTTCTACATACTGATATTCTTTTTTAGCTTTAACATCTGTCCAATTTTCAAAAGGCTGATTCCATATGTAATCATCACTTTTAGTGTAAAAAAGAATGTAATCTGAAATATTCCCGTATTGGTTGCGTGTGTAATTTTTAGGGTTACATTTTTTTCTAGTAATACAATTTCGGAAGTACTTAGCTCCAAATATTTCATCCATTAAAACTTTGACAGGGAAAGCCATATTATCGTCTAAATGGACATAAATAGACCCATAATTTGCTAATATTTCTCTAAGTAAAATTAATCTTTGGCGTAGAAATTCTAAATATTCACCACCATTAATACAATCCTGATATGCACTTATTTGTTTTCTTGATTCAAAATCGAATCCTGTAGCGTAAGGTGGATCGATATAAATTAAACCAACTTTTCCAAACACATTATTATCATCTAATAGTGCGCGAATAACTCTTAAATTTTCTCCATAAATAAGTCGATTTTTCGGCTGTTTTTCTACACTAATAACATTACGCAATTTTGCGGAACAAGTGTTAAATATTTCTTCAACAGATGCTTTACCTTCATATTCGAGTCTAAAAGATAGTTTATTTCCATTATTCGTACTATTACGTTTAGTAGTGCCTGGTATTCCTGTTGCCATTCAATTTTAATCTATAGTTTTGCGTTATATCTTAATATATCCTATAGAATAAAAAATTTATATAACTCTTATTTAGTATTTTTTTATTTTAAATATTAATTCTTAATATTTAATTTCACAACAAGTTTCTGCAACACCTACTCCAGAGAATACGAGGGAACATAACATTTTTGCTTCGCGTGAGTATTATCATTGAGTAAATATCGATATTTAAAACGTTTTATCAATATAGCAAATACTAAATTTCACAACTTGATAAATTTTGCTGCTGGCAATAATTTAGAATTTGCTAATTATCTCAGAAAAAATTTAATTGATGAAGATGGAAACTTGCAAAGGATGTTTATAACTTTATCGATTGTTTATCATGCTTTCCGAACTAGTCCGTTATGTTTCTAAACCTACGAAAGTATTTTTGAGGTAATATTGCGATTTTACCTAACGGTAATAAATCCCAGACTACGAACCGATGAAAATTCCACTGCAAAAAACGCCCCCCGATTACTCGGAAGGCGTTTTCTGTATGTGGTGAAGACGTTGCAATGCAACGTCTCTACATTTTTATTTAATTATTAACCGTTGATTGCGGGAGCGCTAATTGCAACAGGTGCTGCATCAGCAGCAGCTAAATCTAAGGGGAAGTTGTGAGCGTTGCGCTCGTGCATTACTTCCATACCCAAGTTTGCTCTGTTCAATACATCTGCCCAGGTGTTGACTACACGACCACTAGAATCGATTACAGACTGGTTGAAGTTGAAACCGTTCAAGTTGAAAGCCATGGTGCTGACTCCCAAAGCGGTAAACCAAATACCTACTACAGGCCAAGCTGCTAAGAAGAAGTGCAAGCTACGGCTGTTGT
>NZ_JADEWL010000144.1 GCF_015207665.1 Plectonema cf. radiosum LEGE 06105 | reverse complement strand
CCCCATCCCCCCATCCCTCCCTACCTTCGCCAACAGCATCTACAATAGTTCATCAGATACGATTACAGTCGCATAGGAGTATGGATGGTGGATACCCGATACAACCCAGGAGAAATTGAGCAAAAGTGGCAAAATAAATGGTTAGAAATTGGCTTAGATAAAACCCCCACAGATAGTAATAAGCCAAAATTCTATACGCTGTCCATGTTTCCTTACCCGTCGGGTAGCCTACACATGGGTCACGTCCGTAATTACACCATTACTGATGTAATCGCCCGTCTCAAGCGAATGCAAGGCTATCGGGTGCTGCATCCTATGGGTTGGGATGCTTTTGGTTTACCAGCAGAAAATGCTGCGATAAACCGGGGAGTTCCTCCGTCAAAATGGACGTATCAAAATATTGATCAAATGCGGGGACAGTTAAAATCTCTGGGTTTATCTATTGATTGGGATTGTGAAGTTGCTACTTGTTCCCCAGATTATTATAAGTGGACGCAGTGGATATTTTTGCAGTTTTTCCAAGCAGGTTTAGCTTACCAAAAAGAAGCAGCAGTAAATTGGGACCCCATAGACCAAACTGTATTAGCGAACGAGCAGGTTGATAATGAAGGTCGTTCGTGGCGCAGTGGTGCCATAGTTGAACGTAAACTTTTACGGCAGTGGTTCCTCAAAATTACTGATTATGCTGAAGAATTGTTAAAGGATTTGGATAAGTTACCGGGATGGCCAGAGCGCGTTAAAACAATGCAGGCTAACTGGATTGGTAAATCTACCGGAGCATATTTAGAGTTTCCCATTGTGGGTATGGATGAAAAAATCGGCGTGTATACGACGCGACCGGATACTGTATATGGCGTGAGCTATGTAGTATTAGCACCGGAACATCCTTTAACTGAGCGAGTTACTACAGAAGCACGTCAAACAGAAGTGGAAACTTTTGTTAAAGAAGTCAGTAATCAAACCGAGTTAGAACGCACTGCTGAAGATCGACCAAAACGGGGAATTCCGACAGGTGGTAAGGTAATCAATCCGTTTACGGGGGAAGAAGTTCCGATTTGGATTGCTGATTATGTGCTTTACGAATACGGTACTGGGGCTGTGATGGGTGTTCCAGCCCATGATGCACGAGATTTTAAGTTTGCTAAGCAACAGGATTTACCGATCAAGGTAGTAATTGCCCGTGCTGATGCTGCTGATGCGGTACTAATTCCTCACGAGGCTTATACAGAACCGGGAATTGTGGTTAATTCTGACATTTTCAATGGAATGTCTTCTGTTGACGCGAAAGTTGCAATTGTGGAATATGCCCAAAAGCAAGGTTTTGGTCAAGCACGGGTACAGTACCGTTTGCGTGATTGGTTGATTTCCCGTCAGCGATACTGGGGAGCGCCGATTCCGATTATTCACTGTCCTAATTGCGGTGCGGTACCAGTACCGGATCAAGATTTACCTGTGGAGTTGCCTGAAAATGTGGAATTTTCTGGACGTGGTGGTTCACCATTAGCACAGTTGGAAAGCTGGGTAAATGTCGATTGTCCGAGTTGCGGGACTCCTGGGAAGCGAGAAACTGACACGATGGATACTTTTATTGATTCATCATGGTATTACTTGCGGTTTACGGATGCTAAGAACGATCGCCAAGTGTTTGATTCGACGAAAGTAAATGACTGGATGCCAGTTAATCAGTATGTCGGCGGTATTGAACACGCAATTTTACATTTGTTGTATTCGCGCTTTTTTACCAAGGTATTACGGGATAGAGGTTTGCTTAACTTTGACGAACCTTTCCAACACTTGTTAACTCAAGGTATGGTGCAGGGTTTAACTTACATGAATCCCAATAAGGGTGGTAAAGATAAGTGGATTGCCTCTAGTTTAGTAAATCCTGCTGACCCCCGTGACCCAGAAACCGGCGAACCTTTGCAAAAGCTTTACGCTACCATGTCCAAGTCTAAGGGTAATGGTGTCGTGCCGGAAGATGTAATTGCTAAATATGGTGTTGATACCGCACGGATGTTTGTTTTATTCAAAGCACCTCCTGAAAAAGATTTGGAATGGGATGAAGCTGATGTAGAAGGACAATTCCGCTTTCTTAACCGAGTTTGGCGCTTAGTAACTGATTTTGTTGATAATCCCCAATCATCTAAGAAATTCAAAAATCAAGAGCCAAAATCCAAAATTGAAAAGGATTTACGCAGAGCAATTCATACTGCAATCAAAGAAGTCAGCGAAGATGTAGATGGTGAATATCAATTTAATACAGCTATATCTGAATTGATGAAGTTGAGTAACGCTTTGGCTGATGCTAGCTGCAAAGACTCACCAATTTATGCTGAAGGGATTCAAACTTTAATTTTGATGTTAGCACCCTTCGCGCCTCACATCGCTGAAGAATTATGGCATTTGTTGGGTAATGATAGTTCCGTACATACTGCTAGCTGGTTGAAACACAACCCAGAAGCTTTGATTGCTGATGAAATAACTTTGGTAATTCAAGTTAATGGTAAAAAACGCGGTGATTTACAAGTTCCAGCGCAATTGGATAAAGCTGAGTTAGAAAAGTATGCTCGTGAATCAGATGTTGCTCAACGTCATATCGAAAACAAAACCATTAAAAAGGTAATTGTCGTACCTAACAAGTTGGTAAACTTCGTTATCGGTTAAATTCTATTCTACTTGTGCAGGTTCATTAATTGACACAACCGGGAACTTTTACCCCGGTTTTTTATTTGGCTTGATTTTTGACAGTCCTATGATTAATCCGTCACATGGAAAAGCGCCTGACAGTTTTTTCTACCAAGCGCCTTCATTGTATAAAGTTATACCAATTCACTTCTCTGATGCAACATTTGAACTCGGCACTATCCCTTTAGAGCTAGGGATTTACGAGAATAAGCTTGTGACAAACATATTGTGAAGTGGTATCACTCCTTGCACAAATATAGGATATCTTTTAAAACCTAAGTCAGGGAATTGACTGAGTGACAGTTTGTTAACTGCCATAGTAAAAAACTGCTCAGCATTATCAACAGTAATTTATCACGCGGCATAAGAGTTTACAAAGTGTTCTCAAGGTACAATCACTACGAAGGTTGTATTGGTTGTGTCTGGAGAATTAGGAGATGGGGAAGAATAATTTTGGATTTTAGATTTTAGATTTTGGATTCAAGATTCTTTTAAAAGTTAAGAGTCATCTCAGTTACCGCTTCTACCTTCCAATACCCAATGCCCAATTTTAAAATTGAAAATCTAAAATCTAAAATGAAGAATCGAATTAAAAAAGCTGTGATTCCAGCGGCTGGTTTTGGTACTCGGTTATTTCCAGCTACTAAAGTTGTCAAAAAAGAACTGTTTCCGGTAATTGATCGAGACGGTAGAGCGAAACCCGTAATTCAGCTGATTGTGGAAGAAGCTGTGAGTGGTGGAATAGAAGAGATTGGAATTGTGACGCAACCGGATGATAAGGAGGTTTTTGAAAGTTACTTTAAAAACCCACCTGAGCCTACACTTTTTAACAAGCTTTCACAGCAAAATCAGGAATATTGTCGATATCTTCAGCATTTAGGTGATAGAATTACGATTTTGACACAGAATGAGCAAGAAGGTTACGGACACGCGGTTTTTTGTGCGAAGGAATGGGTAGATGATCAACCTTTTTTGTTGATGTTGGGAGACCATATTTATTCTTCTGATAATGAGAAATCTTGTACGCTTCAGGTTTTGCAGGTTTACGAAGAAGTTAATCAAAGTGTTATTGGATTGAATGTTTTACCAGCGTCGATGATTCATAAAGCTGGATGTGTAATGGGAGTTTGGCAAGAAAAAAAATCAATAATGCAAGTGACGCAAGTTTATGAAAAACCTACTGTTGAGTATGCTCGACAAAATTTGTGTGTGGAAGGAATGGCGGAAGATGAGTTTTTATGTATATTTGGTTTGTATGCGTTAACGTCGAAAATTTTTGATTTTTTGGAGGAACATATTAATAGTAATTTTCGCGAAAGAGGCGAGTTTCAGTTAACTTCTTGTTTGGATAAATTAAGGGAAGCTGAGGGTATGACGGGTTTAGTTGTTGATGGGAAGACTTTTGATATTGGGATGCCTAATGTTTATCGGCAGACTATGATTGATTTTGGTAAATGATTAGGAATAGGAATTAAAAAAACCGCTGAGACGCAGAGGACGCAGAGGAAAGAAGTAATATAGAGTTAGTATGTGTTAAATAAAGATTTTTTCAAATATTAAGTATTGAGGTGAGATTAACTAACAGCCGCTTCTAACATTTTTATTATCCCAGTATTTGCATCAATTTCTACTTGGATGCCGATGGGAAGTGTAAATTTATCTTTGATATGACCAATCATTGAACCATACCACGCAGGAATGTTTAAAGGTCGAATATGTTCTTGTAATACTTGCATTAAAGTTAATGAAGGCTCGTTTCCGGTGCTACATCTGGTACATTGTCCAAATACAAAACCGGATAGTTGATTGAGGATTCCGGCGTTTTTTAATTGTGTGATCATTCTATCTACACGGTAAACGTCTTCGCCGATATCCTCTATGAATAAAATGCTATTTTTCCAGTTAGGTAGATAGGATGAACCCAACATTGAATTTATCACTGACAAATTACCGCCGATAAATTTACCTTTGGCTTTCCCTGGTGTAATTATTTGCCGACGAAGTTGGGTAGCTAAAGTATTATTCATTGTTACTAGTTCGCCATTAAATATAATACTTTTTACATAGTTCAAAGTAAAATTATTCCAAGTAGAAGTAGCTACTGCTCCGTGAAAAGTGACAAGTCCAGTCTGAGCAGTGATTGCTAATAATAGAGATGTAATATCGCTGTATCCCATAATAATTTTAGGATTGGCGCGAATATAATTATAGTTAAGTAATGGTAAAATCCGATTGCCACCCCATCCACCACGCATCGCAATTATTGCTTTGACGGATTTGTCACCAAACATAGCGTTAACATCACCAGCGCGATCGCGATCAATTCCTGCTAAGTAACCATAATTGTCTAAAATATGACTACCGAGCTTAACTTTTAAGCCTAGTGCGGTAAATGTTTGTTTTGCTTGTTCAACGTCTTCGGAATCAATTATACCAGCAGGACTAATTAATCCTACTGTATCGCCTAATCTAAGACGGGGTGGCTTGATAATCGTATTGGCAGTCTGAGCTTGAACGGTAAATGATGGTATTTGGGTGGAAATAGCGGCTATTCCCAATGTTGTAATGAATTTTCGCCGATTGATATTCATGATGGAAATATACTACCATTAACTCCCAGATTTTAGTTTTTACTTGAATATACAGAATGAATTCGGAGACTCTCCTGCCCGTTTAAATTTTAAAATCTAAAACCTAAAATCTAAAATCTAAAATTCGATGATAATGATATCGGGAGATATTTAGAGAAAGTATTGAAATAATCGCGATAGCTTCGCTTCCACTACGTGATCGCAATCAAAAAAGCACACAAAATTGGATTATAGGCAATTTTTCCCAGTTGATGATTTTGAAAAACCCATGGTAAAATTAGTTACCCATATCCAATGCAAAAACGTTAAAGGCACAAGGTGAAAGTAGAAATTCTTCCCATTACTTTTACCTTTTGCCTTTTACTTTATAAAAGGTCAAAGGTTCAAATACATAACCACTGTCAACTGTCAACTGTTCCCATCAGGGTACTTAAACCGCTACAGTACAAATGGGAAATTTCAAGAAATTTAATTAAATTTAAAATTATCAGGGATGATTATGGTACGCAAGCGATTTATCGTTGAAATGGGAATGGGTATAGATCAGCACGGACAGGAACCAACTGTTGCTGCTGCTAGAGCTGTCAGAAATGCGATCGCAAATAATGCTTTAATTGGAGTGTTTGAAGTTGCTGGTTTGAATGACCCAGATGAGATGATTGTAGAAGTTCAGATTGCCGTACCTTATCCCGAACAGGTAAGAGAAGAAGAGGTTTTAGCCGTATTGCCTTTTGGTCGCAAAAGTCTTACCGTTCAATCTGGGGGAATGATGGTTGAAGGAAGAGCAATTGAGGTTTTACAGGATAAAAATGACGAAATGTTGATTGCTGTAGCTGCGGTTACAGTTTTGATTGATCGGGATTAGATGGACAGTTGACAGTGGACAGTGGACAGTGGACAGTGGACAGTTGACAGTTGACAGTTGACCTTTAACCTTTAACCTTTAACCTTTAACCTTTAACCTTTAACCTTTAACCTTTAACCTTTAACCTTTGACCTACCTATGAATTATTCAGTTAAGAAAACTTATTCAAAAATCCCAAAAGCTTCCTCGTACCATCCGTTAACTTAGTCCGTTTATATGCATCGGCAGCTTTTTTAATTCCTTCCGCTTGAGTGGGATAAGGATGAATTACACTGCTTAATTTATTCATTCCAATTCCATTGACAATTGCAGTTGTGACTTCGGAAATCGTTTCACCAGCGTGGGGAGATACTATAGTTGCACCAAGAATTTTATCGGTACCTTGTTTGAGGTGAATTTTCACAAATCCTGCGGTTTCACCGTCGGTAATGGCTCTATCTACATCTTCGTAGTCTATTTTAATCGTATTTACGTTAAAACCTTTTTCCTGCGCTTCGCTTTCATACATTCCTACATGAGCAATTTCTGGGTCGGTAAATGTGACCCAAGGTACAATTAAATCACTAAGTTTTTTACGTCCCAAACCAAAGGGAGTAAATAAAGAATTTTGAATGACAATCCGCGCTGTTGCATCTGCCATATGGGTGAATTTTTGACTTAAACAGATGTCACCTGCGGCAAAAATTTTTGGATTTGTAGTTTGTAAATGGTCATTTACTTTTACTCCTTTACTATCGTATTCCACACCAACAGTTTCTAAATTCAAACCTTCAACATTCGGGGTTCTTCCCGCACCTACCAAAATTTCATCTACGATAATAAAATCTTGTTTACCATTGCTAATATAGTGAATTTTTTTGCCATCAGATGTACTTTCCACACGCTGTATTTGGGAACTTAATATTAAATCGATTTGTTCGTGTTGAAATACTTTTTGAACAATGGATGCAGCGTCACTATCTTCTTTATTTAAAATATGAGAACCACGATGGAAAATAGTGACTTCGCTACCAAAACGATTGAAAGCTTGAGCTAATTCACAACCTATGGGACCACCACCAATTATTGCTAAACGTCGCGGTAATTGAGTCAGGGAAAATACGGTTTCATTGGTTAAATATCCGGCTTCTTTCATACCAGGAATATCGGGATGTGTGGCTCTCGCTCCGGTAGCAATTACAGCTTTTTTAAACTTAAGAGTTTTACCATCTACTTGAATCGTATTACTGCTGGTAAAACTTGCCGCACCCAAAAATATATCCATACCAAATTCTGTTGTGAAACGATCAACCGCATCAACATGGCTGATTTGCGCTCTTAATCGTCGCATCCGTTCCATAACTGCGGGAAAATCGACTTCTACTTCTTGTGGCACATGAATTCCGTACTCTTTAGCATTCCAAATTTCACCGACAACACGAGCAGAACGAATCAAGCATTTAGAAGGAACGCAACCGACATTAGTACAATCTCCTCCCATAAGATGCTTTTCAATCAATGCAACTTTCAAACCGACACCCAATCCAGCAGCACCAGCAGAAGTTACTAAACCAGCAGCACCAGCACCAATCGCAATCAAATCGTAACAATCGGCTGGTTCGGGATTTTTCCAATCATTAGGATGTAAGTTCGCAATCAATTTTTGATTGTACTCATCCATGGGGGGAACAATTACTCTTTCAAAGGCTGAATTTGACATAATTAAATTATTAGTTAGTTGATAGTTGTTAGTTGTTGGTTGATAGTTGTTAGTTGTTGGTTGTTGGTAAATCTTAACTCTTAACTCTTAACTCTTAACTCTTAACTCTTAACTCTTAACTCTTAACTGTTTACTGTTCATCGATACTTGTTGATTCATTCAAAGCTTTTCTCGCAACTTTGGTTACGTAAAGAGTTACAGCAACTGTAGCGATGAAACCAATAATCCGAATTGTCCAAACAACGGTAGGATTACTTGGTTGTTCTCCGGTTCCAATGGTGGCGATATTACCAGCTAAAGAACCCAAATAGACATACATAATTGTTCCGGGAAGAATGCCGATAGTTCCTAATATATAATCTTTTAAAGAAACTCCGGTAACACCATAAGCATAGTTTAATAAGTTAAATGGAAACACCGGAGAAAGTCTAGTTAATAAAACAATTTTTAAACCTTCCCTACCTACAGCGTTATCAACTGCGGCAAACTTTTTGTTTCCAGAAATCTTCTTTGCAACCCAATTTCGAGCTAAATAACGTCCTACTAAAAAAGCTGCTATAGCCCCAATTGTAGCACCAATGAAAACATATACCGAACCTAAAAAGACATCAAAAACTACCCCCGCACCTAAAGTTAAAATAGAACCTGGTAGAAAAGCAACAGTAGCGACAATG
Organism: Plectonema cf. radiosum LEGE 06105; assembly: GCF_015207665.1. Classification (GTDB taxonomy): domain Bacteria; phylum Cyanobacteriota; class Cyanobacteriia; order Cyanobacteriales; family Nostocaceae; genus Rivularia; species Rivularia radiosa_A. The sequence continues at coordinate 8,008 of NZ_JADEWL010000144.1, read as the reverse complement.
TAAAGGATAATGAAGGCAATTCCACCTACAGCACCTTGGTTATTAATCCATTCCAAAGCATTTTTAAGCCATTCTTGAGGATTAAAACCTTGCGAACTGACACTTTCTTGAGCTAAAGCTGGATTTGCATTTAATAGAATTATGATGCTAAATGCAATTGCAGTAAATAGACTAAATCTGTAAAATTTATTCATGGTTTTCGTTAGTTGATAGTTGATAGTTGATGGTTGACCTTTGACCTTTGACCTCTAACCTTTAACCTTTAACCTTTAACCTCTAACCTTAAATACTCGTACTTTCTTTTAAAGCTTTTTTAGCAACTTTAGCAATATAAATAGTTACAAAAACTGTAGCTATTAACCCAACTCCTTGTAATAACATCTGAGCAAATTGTGCTTCTGGACTTATTGGAATAGATGGATTTTTTATTGCAATATTACCGATTAACGAACCCATATAAACATACATTACAGTTCCGGGAATCATACCGATAGAACCTAAAATATAATCTTTTAAAGATACCTGAGTAACTCCAAACGCATAATTTAATAAATTGAACGGAAAAATCGGCGATAAACGAGTTAAAAAAACAATTTTAAATCCATTTTTGGCAACAGCTTTGTCTATAGCTTGAAATTTTGGTTTTTTACCTATTTGTTGACATACCCAATCACGAGATATATAACGTCCAACTAAAAAGGCAAATATTGCACCGATAATTGCAGCAATCAATACATATAAAGAACCCCAACATAATCCAAACAAACAACCTCCTTTTAAGGTTAATAAAGAACCTGGAATAAACAATAATGTGGCAACGTTGTAAATAATTATGAATGCGATCGGTCCCCACCAACCAAGACTATCTACCCATAATAAAGACTTGCTCAAAAGTCCTTGCAGATTAAAATATTTAGCTGCAATAATCAAGATGGCAATTAAGCAACCTATTAGTATCAGTTTAAGAAAACGTTTATGCTGGTGTTTCATAGGTTAAAGGTCTGCATGTCAAAGGTTAGAGTTTAAAGGTTAACTGTCAACTAACTCCTAGCTTAAATCACTAAAATGAGAAGCAGCTTAATGCTTAATTAATTTTTCCCCACGATACCAACTACGAATTCTGTTGGGTGAAACTCCTAGAAAATAAGCAATAATTACAATCTGATTGATTAATGTTGTTTGCCAAACTCCTTTTTTCAACCAACGACGCGGTGAAGTAATAACTGGTACAGGAATTAAATTAATTCCCCCTAAGCGTTTCAAACTCCGTACCAGTTCAAAGTCTTCCATAATGGGTAATTCAGGAAAACCACCAATATCATTAAATATTTTCTTAGTTATAAAAATACCTTGGTCTCCATAAGGCATTTGTAACCATTTGGAACGAAATTTTACCCCCCATTCCACCAATCGTAAACCCGTTTGTGGTGCATTTATTCGTAAAGAAAATGCTCCTGCTACAGTTTTTGGTTGTTGTAATCCGATACGAATCATCGCATCAAAATTAGGAGGTAAAAGAGTATCAGCATGAAGAAATAATAAAATATCTCCAGTTGCATTCATCGCACCCGCATTCATTTGACAAGCGCGATTTTGATAACCTGTAATAACTTTAATGCCTAAAGATTGTACAATATCAATTGTATTATCCTGTGAACCCCCATCAACTACAATAACTTCTATATTCGTACTGATTTGAGTACTAGCTAAAGTAGCTTTAATGTTTTTCGACTCGTTAAGAGTGGGAATAATAATTGAAATTTTCGGTGTAACATTTGCGAAACGTGTCCCGACTGGGACATTACTTTTATTGGCATTTTTTGAAACCCGATATTTTTCTTCTTTCAGAGTACTACTAGTTTGTTTGTAAATCATCTGGCAAACCTTAATAAACTGCCAATATAATGCTATGGGTCACTAACGTCAAAAACCAATTGTCGCAGATTCTAGAATTTTATCTACTTATTTTTAGCCAAAATGCTGCGGTTATTCCCCAAATCAAGTTAAAAAATAGAACAAATACTGGTGTAAGACTTCCTAACTCAACACCAAGAACTCCTTTTTTCGCTTGCAAAGGAAATATGATGAAAAGTTGAACGAGTGTGGGGAATAAACTTAACACAATACCTTTTAAAAGATATTTTCTTTGGTAAAAAGGTAAAAGAAATAAAAAACCCCAAATTCCACCCCAAACAATGCGAGGATATAGCCAAGATGCTGTTAAAGTTGGTGCTATTTGTATGTTAAATAATCCTGTTATTCCACCAAAACCGAACACCCAAACTGTTAAACTGTTCAAAAGTCCGCCAAGACACCCAGAAGTAAAGACAAGACTTAGATTCCTGGTAAAACTTTTAGCGATATCTTGGTTTTGTTCCGGAGATGATATTATATTACTTTTCATCTTCCATAATTCACCCTGAAAAATAAATCAATGAATTCATTGTGAATTATAAAGATTAAAAAAATATGAGTGTAATATTAGAAATTAATGAGTTAGCACAAGCTGTCTTATAAATTAAACTACAATAATCGTCATTTATTAGATAGAAACTCTGAGCTTTTATGCTTCAAAGAAACAAGAACCAATTCAAAACATTAACCTTTCTCTTGCCAAGTTTCTATCTTTTGTTTGCAAACTAGTAACGGACATTCATCAATGTCACAAAAACGACAAATATATTCTTCTACTACTTCGGTGCTACTATATTGCCCTGCCATTTTTGACAGTAAACTTAGTAGTAGTTGCTGTTCTTGTGTTGTCAATGGCTTCAGTAAATTTGATACCGCTTCAACTTTAGCTTGCTGAATTTCTTCAACCATAACTTTCCCTGCTAAGGTAAGTCGTAGATGAACAAAACGACGGTCATTTCCTTGATGACGCTCTACTAAATTTTGATCTACCAGACGCTCTACTAACCTGGCTGCACCGGATTGAGAAAGCTGTAAATATTGTCCCAATAAATCCACTGTAATTGTAGGATAGCGGTCAATAATTACCAATGCAGCCGGGAACGAAGCAGTATTTCTTGTGGTTTCCTCAGCAGCATTTTGGATACTGTCGGAAATGGCGATCGCACTTGCTCCGATTAAATTTATCAATTGTAAATTCATACTCATTCATTATATGATTGACTCATGCATTTATTTTAGATACAGCATTTACCTGGGAGCAAGAGGCAAGCAATTGTGAGCAAAAACATTATTGTCGTAGGTGCAGGACCGGGAGGATTAGCTACAGCTTTACGGCTGCAAGGACAGGGTTATCACGTAGAAATATTTGAGTCTAGCGATCGCGTTGGGGGTAGGATGCGGGGTTTTCAAGACGGTGCATATGCCTTCGACACCGGCCCCACTATCCTTCAATTACCTGATCTTTACGACGATTTATTTGCTAGTGCAGGATTGAAGCGAGAGGAATATATCTCCTTTACTCGTTTGGAACCCTATACAAAATTACGCTTTTGGGATGATTCTACATTAGAACTTACCACCGATCAAGAGAAATTAAAGCAGCAACTAGCCAGCTTTCGCAGCGATTTACCCCAAGCCCTTGACCGCTGGTATGCTGAAGAAACACAGAAATATAATGCAGGTTACGAACCTTATCTAAGTCAACCCGCTCGTTCTATTTTGGGTTATATGCGACTCGACGAACTCGGTACGGGTTTGAGATTTCGACCTTGGGAAACCCTCTACCAACACTTTTGGAATGCTTTTAGAGACGAGCGATTGGTATATGCTTTAAGCTATCCAGCCAAATATTTGGGGATGCACCCCACCTTAAGCGCGAGTGTATTCAGCTTAATTCCTTATATTGAAATGGCATTCGGTGTTTGGCATCCTCAAGGAGGATTTCGCGCATTGGCTCAAGCAATAGCCCAGGGATTCCAAGATAAGGGTGGTAAAATTCACCTGAATACACCAGTAAAGCAAGTATGGCTGGAAAATCGTCGAGTTGAAGGAGTAGAACTTGAAAATGGAGAACAGATAAAAGCAGATACCGTGATAGTCAACGCTGACTTTGCTAGTGCAGTACAAACTTTAATTCCTCAAACAGCACAGGGAAAATATACAGACAATTTCTTTGCTAAAAAACAATTTTCCTGCTCCACCTTCATGCTGTATTTGGGTATCAATCGACGTTACGATGATTTACCCCATCACCAACTTTATTTATCCGAACATATTCGCAAGCGCGATCGCCCTTTTATCGATGACTCAGCCTTAGATGAAATTAACCCTCCATTTTACGTGTGTAATCCTACTCCAGTAGATTCTAGCAACGCACCAGAAGGACATTCTACGTTGTATGTTTTGGTACCAATTCCCCACACTAGATATGGTGTTGATTGGCAGGAAAAAGCTAGGAAGTATCGAGATTTAATTATTAAAAGGTTGCCGTTATTAGGTTTTGATGGAGTAGAAAAACATATTGTCAGCGAGACTTGCTACACCGCTGATACCTGGGAAAACGATTACTCAGTATATTTAGGTGCAGTCTTTAATCTTAGTCATAATTGGTTGCAACTTGGTCCATTTCGTCCCCCAATTCGTTCGGAATACATAGATCGACTTTATTGGGTTGGTGGAGCAGTTCATCCAGGTAGTGGGTTGATGACGATTTTGGAGTCGGCTAAGAATACGGCGAAGTTTGTTGGAGAGGATTTGGTGAAGAAATAGTTTTTTTAACGCAAAGGGGCGCGGAGGTAAGCGCAGAGGTGACGCAAAGTTTTGCTATATTGGCGCGACGATTACTATAAAAAGTTTGCTGATTATGAAAGGATGGGCATTCCTGAATATTGGATCGTTGATTACGCAGGATTGGGAGGAAGAGATTTTATTGGTAATCCAAAGCAACCCGCTATTTTTGTCTGTGAGTTAGTAGATGGGGAATATGTCAAAACTTTATTTAGAGGAAATAATCAAATAATTTCTTGCTGTTTCCCAGAATTAAACCTCACCGCAGAGCAGATTTTTAACTCGGCACTAAACTAATGTTGAGTAGAAGTCAGTAACGGTGAAGGACGTAAAAGTAATGGTAATAAAAATTAATCGCTTGTCGCCCCAGCCTGGCAGTCACGGCTAACAGCATCACTCCCAAAATGCACTACACGAATTAATCACCTGTTTTTTAGCAAGTTCAGGAATTAGGAAATATTTTTCTCTAGAAATATTCGCAAGCTCTGAGAAATATCCTATACTCCCAAAAAATCATGTAATTTTTAATATTACAGCTTTCTCTTACTTTCACCTTTGATAATTTCCAAAATCCCCCCACTTCTTCTACAAACCTTTACTCTGACGAAACTCGCTGACAACTTCCTTGATATCGCGTAATTCACCTTCAACTTGATAATTAAGTTGTTGCATTTCATCAGCAGTTAAAATTCCAGCCAGTTGAGATAAAGGTTTTTGCAATTGTGGATATTTTTTCAAAGTTTCCTTACGGACAATTGGTGCAGCTTCATAAGGTGGAAAATATTTTTTATCATCTTTTAGCACTACCAAACCCAAACGCGCAATCTGTCCATCGGTAGAATTTCCCGCTACCATATCCACTAATTTTTGAGTTAATGCTCGATATATTAAACCTAAATCCATCACCTTGGGAGATTCCCCAAATTTTAAATTATAAGCTTTAGATAGTCCCGGAAAACCATCTTCTCTTTCACCAAATTCATAACCAAAACCTGCTCTCCAAGAGGGTGTATATTTAGCAGCTTCGGAAAGAGTTTTGATGTTATATTTTTTGGCATCTTCACCACGAATTATCATTGCAAAAGTATTTTCAAAACCCAAAGGTTTCGTTACTTCTAAATTAAATTGCTTATCATAAGACTGTTTGACCAAATTGTAAACTTTTGTCGGGTCACTAATTACTTTTTGTTCCAAAATTGCTGTCAAAGCCGTTCCCGTATACTCGATATAAGCATCAATTTCCCCAGCAACAATAGCTTTATGACAGATAAAAGAACCACCCAATTGTGGACGACGATCAACTTTTAACTTAGTACTTGCTTCAATTTGCTGCGCTAATAATTCTCCTAAAATATCTTGTTCGGTAAAGTTTTTTGATGCAACAACAATATCAGCACCACCGCTACTAACCGAATTCGTATTACAGCCAGTAAACCATAAACTTAAACATAAACCAGCAATCAACAGTATAAAAAATCTTTTCATTTTTAAATTAATAATTAATATTATGCGCGCTTAAACATTTATCATATCTGTGAGGATAGGTAATTGGTAATTGGTAATTGGTAATTGGTAATTGGTAATGGGTAATAAAAAATTACTAATATCTTAAGATTATAGTAAGTAATTGAAAGAAGCTGATATTAATTACATTTTACCTTTGGTCATCCGACGTTCTAAAGCCCCAATTCCTAAATCTGCAATCAGCGCAATCAATGCCGCCGGAACCGCACCTGCTAAAATTAAATCATTATTGACTAAGGAAATTCCCCGAAAAATAAATACTCCTAAACCACCAGCCCCAATCGCTGCGGCAATAGTTGCAATACCTATACCAATTACCATTGCAACCCGCACACCCGCCAAAATTACCCCCAGAGCCAACGGAATTTCCACCTGAAACAATAATTGTCTATCTGTCATTCCCATGCCCCTTCCAGCTTCCCGAATCGCCGGATTTACATTCATAATGCCAGTGTAAGTATTTCTAATTATGGGCAAAAAAGAATATAAAGTAAGTGCAAAAATTGCCGGAACCGGACCAATTCCACCGATAATACGAACGGGAATTAATAAACCAAATAAAGCCAAACTAGGAATAGTTTGTAAAATATTTGCGATACCTAAAATAGGTTGACGCAGCGATTTATTACGAGTGATTAAAATTCCTAAAGGAATACCTATTATTGTCGCGATACTAATCGCAATAATCACTAACATCAAATGTTCAATACTACGTTCGATAATTTCCGAACCGTATTTAAATAAAAAGAAATCGTTCATAATGGGTAATTGGTAATTGGTAATTGGTAATTGGTAATTGGTAATTGGTAATTGGTAATTGGTAATTGGTAATTGGTAATTGCTTAATGTCAACTGTGAATTGTCAGCTAACTCCTCACTCCTAACTCCTAACTCCTAACTTTTAAATAGTTATTTCTAAACATTTCATAAAAGCAACCGCTTCCGGATGCGAAGTATTTTTGAACTCGTCTGGTGTTCCCAAAAATACAAGTTCTCCCCCATATAGTAAACCAATTCTTGTTGCTAAAACAAAGGCTTCTTGAATATCATGAGTTACAAATACAACGGTTTTCCCTAATTCCTGCTGTAACCGTTTAAACTCTTGCTGAAGTTCTAATCTTGTTATGGGGTCTAATGCACCAAAGGGTTCATCCATCAATAATACCGGAGGATCGGCAGCTAACGCTCTGGCTACACCTACTCTTTGTCTTTGTCCACCGGAAAGCTCGTGGGGATATCGAGAAGCAAATTGTTCTGGTTGTAAACCTACTAAATTTAACAATTCAAAAACTCGCATTTTGATTTGTTTGGAGTTCCAACCTTCCAAGGAAGGAATTAAACCGACATTACGTTCAATTGTAAAATGAGGAAACAAACCCGTCTCTTGAATTACATAACCAATTTTGCGTCTTAATTTAATTTCATCCCATTGCGTTGTGGGAATACCATCAAATATTACCTGACCGTCGGTAGGTCGAAACAACCGATTGATTAACTTCATCGTCGTAGTTTTGCCGCTTCCGCTACGTCCTAATAGTACTAGCGCTTCTCCTCTACAAATTTGAAAATTAAGATTTGATACTAAAGGACGCTGATTGCGACTTAAAGTCACATTACGGAATTCTACAGCGTATTCGTTTTTTTGTAACATAAATAATTTAACTCGGACAGTGGACAGTGGACAGTGGACAGTTGACAGTTGACAGTTGACAGTGGTTGGTTGATAGTTAATAGTTGATAGTGGTTGGTTGATAGTTGATAGTGGTTGGTTGATATTTATTTC